>JBKOVW010000106.1:0-7564 GCA_046724095.1 Actinomycetota bacterium
TAGCGAGGTCGCGCGGTTTCGGACCATCTCTCGGCATCAACGGGTGGGCGTGCACCGGGAGTCCCGTACGCGGCAATTACCTGGCCGCAGAACTCCGCCCGCACCACCGAGGTGTACATCTCCGAGGGACATTCGTGAACGCCGCCCAGGCGAGTTTTCGTCCGCCCGGGGCCACTCGCGAGACTTCAGACCGACGAGTGGCTGGCCGACATGAGGGGGTGAGCCGTATGCAGCAGACAGCCCCGGGCCGGGCGCACGTTCGCAATGTGCGGGCGACTAGTGGGCCTCCGCGAGGGCCTCACCGTCTACGGGCAGACGCTCTCGAACATCGAGGCGTTACTGCACGACACCTACGGCAGCAGGACGACATGTCTTCGCCTGCGCGACGACGCATTTGTCTCGACAACCTGCGGCGACCTTGCCGAATACGGCTACTGGCAGCAATCTTCCCTCATGCTCGCCACTCGCCGTTCAGGCTCGTCCACCTTGCGTCCGCGCCGGCGATGGGCAACGTACGCCTCGTCACCCTGAAGGGTCGCTGCGTCTCCTGCGGGATGTTTCCGGGCTGGGGCGCGCTCGCGCACGAGGGCAGCCGGACTCGACGATGGCTAGTAGTCGTACACGGCTGGGCGATGACACCGTTCATGTGCCTTGGCCAATAGGGGTTCCGTCAGGGGACATTGCTGAACACTCGCGCAGCCGATCGTCAGCGCGGCTGACGTAGCCATTCGACAACCGTCTGGACCGTTTCCGAGAGCGCCATGCTGCCGGTGTCGAGACGAAGCACATCACGTCCTCGCCACTCGGCACTGAACGCCTCGTAGTGCGACGACAGGAACGCTCTGTCCTTAGAGATCCCGCGAGTGGAATCGGCTCGCGCGCGGTCTAGTGCCGTACTCACGGAAACGCCCAGCATGACAAGCCGCAGGTCCGCATCTTTAGGCAACTCCCGCTCAAACTCATGCAGCGCTTGATCCCCAGCGAAGTCGCCTTCCGCTACCACCGCACGGTTCTCGGATAGCAAGACCTTGGCCAGCCGACCGGCGACGCGCCGAGCTTGCGCCCAGAGCTCGACGTCCTCTTTCGGCAGTCGTCGCGCATCGAGCATTTCGTACATCAGATCGAGGTCGATCACCGACGCGCCTATCTCGAGCCTCTCTTCGAGTCGAGCCGCAACCTCCCGGCCCAAGGCTGACTTCCCGCTGGCAATCGGCCCCCCGATCACAACCACAAGCACCGCCCCATCTTGATCGACGGCACCAGCCGCTGGTGACATTCGCGAACTCCGGCCGAGGCGACCCCCTCCGCCTCCTGGCGCTCGATGGGAGCGCCTACGCGATGGGTCCGATGACTTGTGGCCACTCTGCCGTCTGAGCATTGACGGGGGCACAGCCAGCCGAACGTTTCGCCTCATCAGGACCCAGGGAAGGCGTGAAAAGGGGAGGATCTAGATGACTGGCGACGCATCCGTGGTGGGGAGTCTTCATTCAGTCGATGGCGAGGGCGTCGTGCGGGTGGAAGATCGCCTCGACGCTGGGATCGATGACCTCTGGGGAGCACTCACCGATCCCGTTCGACTCGCCCATTGGTTCGGCGAGGTAGAGGGCGAGCTTCCTCCGGGGGGCGAGTTCCATGCGCGCATCGCCCTCGGGGGGCCGCGCACAGGGCGGGTGGAAGCGTGCGAGCCTCCGAAGCGCCTGCTGTTGACGATGCGCGATCCCGATCCTCAGCCCGGCCAGCCGGAGCAGACTGTGATCGAGGCCCAGCTGGTTGCCGAGGGCGCTCGGACTAGGCTGGTGTGGGAAGAGCGGGGCATGCCCGTCAACCTGCTGCCAGCCTACGGCGCGGGGGTCCAGATTCACGTCGAGCATCTGGCCGACTACATCAGCGGTCGCGAGCTCCGCAACGCCGAGGCCCGCTGGAACGAGCTCTTCCCAGCCTACGAAGCACTGGGCGTCAGCTAGCCCCGGTAACGCAGACAAACTCGCGGGCACCAGGCTCACGCCCGGGTGACATTCCCGCGGTTAACCCTCGATCGTGACGAGCGTGCCGATTGGGGTGTAGGGCCAGACTCTTGCGGCTGCCGCGAGTGGGAGTTCCACACAGCCGAGACTTTGGGGTGTGCCGAATGACGAGCGGTTGAACGCGTGGATGGCGTCGCCACCGTTGAAGTAGCTGATGTAGCGGATGCCGGGGTCGTGGTAGTGGGAGCCGTCCGGATTGGTGCCGCTCATCGTGCCGACGGGGATGTGCTCGAAGACAGGGAAGGTGCCGAGCTGGGTGGGGGCTGCTGGTACACCGGTGTTGCCGGGTGAAGTGAGGATCGTTTGTCCGTCGTGCCAGAGTGTCAGCGATTGAGGGATGCTGCTGTGCACATAGACGTAGCTGTAGCCGCTTGTGTTCCGTTTGGCGGCGATCGCGTCGGCGAGCAACGCGTGCCAGACTCGGTGTCCGGGGAGGCCGTCGACGGCCAAGGCGTGGTCGTGTTCGAACAGCATCACGGCGCCGCGTGTGATTTGGTTTGGTTGGCCTGCGGTCCAGAGTCCGCGCAGCTCGGGTGGGATGTTTGGGTAGCGCCAGCTGAACCGGCCGTTTGGTGGATCGATCGCAGCTCGCAACTCAGCCGACGGGGTCCGTGCGACCGATAGGCCCGCGGCTTGCCACGTGAGCGGGAGGTAGCCGGCTTGGGCGAGCAATTGCTGTAAGCGCAATAGCGAGCCGGGTTGCACGCTCCAAGTCACCATGCTTGTTGTGCTCAGCCCGTTACCGCGCGCGTGGGAGATCGCGACGGTCTGCGGCAGCCGCAGATGCAGATCAGTCGCGAGGCCCGGACCAAAGCCCGACGGCTCGAAGACGAGCGTGTGGCTGTCTAATTGGCGCCATCGGCCGGGGGTGCGCGGCGACAGTCTCGGCAGGCTCGAGCCCAAGACCGTGGCAAGCGGCTTGGAGAGGGTCAGCCGGATCGGGGCAGCGGGAGTGAGCGGCGCGCCGGGAGCTGGGCTGCTGACGAGCACAGGTGTGCGTGCGGGGGGAAACCAGCTGACGACGATCGTGCGTCCGAGTCTCTCCCATGGACGCGTGGCGATTGCCAGCTCAATCGAGCCGGCGGCGGCCCGGCGCGGCAAGCTGATCGAGCGGCGCTGCCCCCGCAGGGCGAGGAAGTGAGGTTGGCCGCCTGCGCGGGCGGCAACCGCGCTGACCGGCTGATCGAAGTGCACGCGGGCTGCCGAGCCGGCGGGAACTGTCAACCAGCGCTGCGTAACCCGTGCGACCGGTGTACGTAGCGTCAGCCGCTCCTCATGCTGACGGCCCATCGCCCAGGCCAGCCAGCCCGGTCTGCGGACCACCGCAACGACTGTCACCTGCTCGCCCGGCCTCAACTGCACACCCGGCGTCAGCCGCCCGCTCTGCGCCCGCAGCGGGATCGGTCGACCGTCAGGCCCGAAGGCGGTAGCGCCGACCAGTCGCCCACCGAACGGTTGAACGGCAACCCGGGCAAGCGCCGTCGCATCAGCGCTAACCGTTGCCCCCGACCAGACCCAGACGGCGCCTGCCCCTGCGAGCAAGATCACCAGGCCCGCCGCAAGCAGCCATGCAAGACCATGTCGTCTGCGCCGGCGGCTACGCATACGCGGCTCGGGCGACAACAAAGGCGACGGCCGCGTAGGAACTGTCATCCAGCTGTCGACGTCGCGACGATCGCGAGGCCCGCCGGCGGCCCATTCCGCATCGAGCTGGATCCACCGCCGTGCGCGTAGCAGCTGTACCGCCGGGCTGCGGTTCGCCGCAGCTCGGCGCCTCCACTGCCGCCGAGGCCGCGCGCCTTCCGCGAGGCCGCCGTTTGGCGCCTTTGGGTAGACAGCTCGACCTTCCGCAGGCGCACGTGGCTCGGCGTCACCTCGACGCACTCGTCCTGCCCGATGAACTCCAGCGCCTGTTCGAGCGAAATCACGCGCGCGGGTATCAACCGCACGAGCTCGTCGGCCGTCGACGAGCGAATGTTGGTGAGCTTCTTCTCCTTCGTCGGGTTGACGTCGAGGTCTTCCGCGCGAGCGTTCTCGCCGACGATCATCCCCTCGTAGACCTCTGCTCCAGGGGCCACGAAAAGCTGCCCTCGCTCTTGCAGGTTGAGGAGCGCGAACGCGGTCGCCATGCCGCGACGGTCGGCTACGAGGCTGCCCGTCGGCCGGGTGCGCATGTCACCGTGCCACGACTCGTAGCCGTCGAAGACGTGGTGGAGAATGCCGGTCCCGCGCGTCTCGGTCAGGAACTCGGTGCGGAAGCCGATCAGGCCGCGCGCCGCGACGAGGTACTCCATGCGCACCCAGCCCGTGCCGTGATTGACCATCTGCTCGAGCCGCCCCTTGCGCAATGCGAGCAGCTGCGTAATCACGCCTATGTACTCCTCGGGCGCGTCGATAGAGAGGCGTTCCACAGGTTCGTGCACCGCTCCGTCGATGTCACGTGTCACGACCTGCGGTTTGCCGACGGTCAGCTCGAAGCCCTCGCGTCGCATCAGCTCGACGAGCACGGCGAGTTGCAACTCGCCACGTCCCTGCACCTCCCAGGCGTCGGGCCGCGCCGTCGGCAGTACGCGCAGGGAGACGTTCCCGACGAGCTCCTGCCGGAGACGAGCCTCGATCATCGTCGCCGTCAGGCGAGTGCCGTCCTGGCCGGCGAGCGGTGACGTGTTGGTCCCGATCGTCATGGCAAGGCTCGGCTCGTCCACGCCGATAACTGGGAGCGGACGCGGATCGTCCGGATCGGCCAGAGTCTCGCCGATCGTCACCTCCGGAATCCCTGCGACGGCGACGAGCTCGCCCGGACCCGCCTCGTCGGCGTCGACGCGGTCGAGCGCGTCGGTGACGTACAGCTCGGTGACCTTCGCGCGCTGGATGCGCCCGTCGGCCCGACACCACGCGACCTGCTGGCCCTTCCGAATCGTCCCCTGTCGTATCCGGCAGAGCGCGAGCCGGCCGACATACGGCGACGCGTCGAGATTCGTGACATGGGCCTGGAGCGGATGCCCCTCCTCGTACGCCGGCGCCGGAATGTGCTCGAGGAGCACCTCCAAAAGAGGCCGCAGGTCCTCGGCAAGCTCATCCGCTGAAAGGCCGGCGCGACCGGCACGTGCGTTGCAGTAGACGATCGGGAACTCGATCTGGCTCTCATCCGCGTCCAGGTCGAGGAAAAGCTCGTATACCTCGTTCACGACCGCCTCGACGCGCGCATCCGGTCGGTCGACCTTGTTGACCACCAGGACCACCGGCAGCCGTGCCTCCAGCGCCTTGCGCAGGACGAAGCGGGTCTGCGGCAAGGGACCCTCGCTGGCATCGACGAGGAGCAAGACGCCGTCCACCATCGTGAGCGCGCGCTCGACCTCGCCGCCGAAGTCCGAGTGCCCCGGCGTGTCAACGATGTTGACCTTCACGTCGCCGAGCCGAACAGCAGTGTTCTTGGCCAGGATCGTGATGCCCTTCTCGCGTTCCAGCTCCATCGAATCGAGGACGCGCTCGGCAACGTCCTCGTTCACGCGGAAGGATCCGGCCTGCCAGAGCATGGCGTCGACGAGCGTCGTCTTGCCATGGTCGACGTGAGCGACGATCGCCACGTCACGCAGATCCGTGCGGACCGGCATTCGCATGAGGGTAGCGGCGAAGCTGCGATCAGCTACTCTGTCGACACGGGCGGCAAATGGGCCGCCCCGTGAGATGCGCTTCTCGTTCCTCCCTTCGGGTGTTTCGAGGCCGGCAGTCTCGAACCCGAAAAGGAGTCGAACAACATGTCCCAGCAGTCTTTCCGCGACCTCGGCGTGTCTGCGTCCGTCGCCGATGCGCTCGCCGCTCGCTCGATCCACGAGCCTTTCCCCATTCAGGAGCGCGTCCTGCCCGACGCTATCGCCGGGCTCGACGTGCTCGCGAAATCACCGACGGGGTCGGGCAAGACGCTTGCATTCGCGTTGCCGATCGTCGCGCGGACCGTGTCTACAGATCCGCGACCGTCGGCCCTCATTCTCGTGCCGACTCGAGAGCTGGCCGGGCAGGTGACGGCCGAGCTCGAATCGCTCGCGGGATGCAATGACCTCTCCGTTGCCTCCGTCTACGGCGGCGTTCCGATCGGCGCGCAGGCCAAGGCGGCAAAACGCGCGCACATCATCGTCGCGACCCCTGGCCGGCTTCAGGACCTCGCGGAGCGCCGTCTCGTCGATCTTTCCCGCGTGCGCATTCTCGTCCTCGACGAGGCGGACCGAATGCTCGACATGGGCTTCCAGCCGCAGGTCGATCGAATCGTGCGCCAGCTGCCGCGGAACAGGCAGACAATGTTCTTCTCCGCAACACTCGACGGCCAGGTCGGCAAGCTCGCCCGGACGTATACGAACAGCCCGTCGCGCTTCGAGATAGAGCCTGTACCCGCGGATCGGAGCGAGATCGATCATCGCTTCGTGCCCGTCACCGCGTCGACGAAGCTCGAGACACTGGTCGAGCACATCACCTCGTCCGAGGGCCTCACACTCGTCTTTACCCGCACCAGGCGCGGCGCCGACCGGCTCGTGCAGCGGCTCGTGCGGCACAGCGTCGCCGCTGCGGCGATTCACGGAGATATGTCGCAGCGAGAGCGCGAGCGTGCACTGGCCCGATTCGAGAGTGGGTCGGTGAGGACTCTCGTGGCCACGAACGTCGCCGCGCGCGGTCTCGACGTCGACGGGGTTACTCAGGTGATCAACTTCGATCCGCCTGATGAAGAAAAGGACTATGTACACCGGACGGGCCGCACGGGACGTGCGGGCCGCAGCGGTACCGCCATCACGCTCGTCTTGCCAAACCAGCAGGCCGAGACGAGCCGCGTGGCGCATCGCCTGGGGCATGCCGACCAATTCGCCCAGGCGGGCCTGCAGTCAGCGCGCCCGAAGTTGCTGTACACGAGCCGTAATCGCCGTCGCTCAAAGTGGTAGCAACGGGAGCCCTGCGCAGTTGCAGGCTCTTCGGAGTGGAGCTAGCCGGACTCGAACCGGCGACCTCCTGGGTGCGATAACGACCGAGCCTGACGATTTGGTGCGAGGCGGCTTGACCAGGCCCTTTCGCTTTGCCTCAGTTCAGTCAGTTTCTCTCAGTTTGGTAGACGGATAAGTAGATCGACACGAGCTGAGAACGCTCCCGTGTCCTCGGCTGCTCCGCGTGCTTAGCGCGCTCCAGTCGGTCTGCGGAACTACTCTCTCGTCATGGGGCCCAGCCTTCCCGATTTGCAGCGCAGGTTTGAGGAATATGCGCAAGACGCACTGGAATCGCTGCCGTCGGATTTGCGTGCGCGGATGTCCAATGTAGAGCTCGTCATAGAAGAGGAGCCACCTGCCGGCCAGTCGCTCCTTGGTCTCTATCGAGGCGTGCCGCTCACGAGACGCGGTAGCTATTACGCAGCGGTGCTTCCTGACAAGATCACGATTTTCCGCGGTCCGCTCGTTCGACTCTGCGGACACCGTCCGGAGACGCTTCGCCGGGAAGTGAGACGGGTTGTGCTCCACGAAGTCGCTCACCATTTCGGGATTAGCGACGAACGCTTGCTTGAA
>JBKOVW010000094.1:0-2503 GCA_046724095.1 Actinomycetota bacterium
CTCCTTCGCCAGCGCGATCAAACGCTGCACCTGCGCGTCGAGCACGCCGGTCAGCGCGAAGCCGAGCGTTCCGCGCTCGTGCAGCAGCGTCGTCATCGCGACCTGCCAGCCGCCCCCCACCTCCCCGAGGAGGTTGTCGCCGGGCACCTGAACGTCGCTGAAGAAGATCTCGTTGAACTCTGCTTCGCCCGTGATCTGGCGCAGAGGGCGCACCTCGACTCCGGGCGCGTGCATGTCGACGATGACGTAGGTCAGTCCTGCATGGCGCTGCGAGCCGGGCTCACCGCGCCCGAGCAAGATGCAGAAGTCGGCCAGGTGCGCCAACGACGACCAGACCTTCTGTCCGGTGACGAGGAAGCCGCCGTCGGCCGGCTCGACACGCGTCCGCACGGCCGAGAGATCTGAGCCGGCGCCCGGTTCCGAGAAGCCCTGGCACCAGATCTCCTCGGCCGTCAGCATCTTCGGCAGGTAGCGCTGCTTCTGCTCCTCGGTGCCGTGCACCATGATCGTCGGCCCGGCCATCCCGAGCGCGATCACGTTCATGTGGTTCGGTGCGCCGACCTTCGCGAACTCCTCGAGCGCGATTGCCTGGTGGCTGTACGGCGCGCCGCGTCCGCCGTATTCCTCGGGCCAGGTCAGCCCGGCGAAGCCGGCGTCGTACAGCCTGCGGCTCCATTCGCGGCCCGGCTCCGCAGGCAAGTTGTCGACGAGCCAGGCGCGGACGTGCTCGCGAAACGCGGCTTCATCGGGGCTGTCGCGCAGATCCACCGTGGGGAGCCTAGATCAGGATCACGGAGCGGATCACGTCGGTCGACGTGCGCAGTTCGTCGAGTGCATGCGGCGCCTCATCCAGGGCGATTCGCTTCGTCACCATCCCGGCAAGGTCGAGCTTGCCGTCGAGCGCCCAGCCTGCGAGCCGCGGAAAGTCCTCCTGCGGCAAGTGGTCGCCGCCGTGCGAGGTGCGCACGGTCACACGCTTCGCGAAGAAGCGCGGCAGGTCGAGCTCGGCCTTCTCGCCCGCCGGCGACAGACCGATCAGGACGGCGGTGCCGCCGCCGCGGAGCAGGCGCAGCGCGAGCTCGAATGTCGCGCGGCGCCCGACGACGTCGAACGCGAAGTCGACGGGCCCTTCGCCGACGGCTGTCGCGCCGAACTGCAACGCCTGCTCCTGCTTCCGCTCGTCGAGATCGATCGCTCGAATCTCGGCTGCCCCGGCGATTCGCGCGCCCTGGACGACGGACAGCCCGACCGCCCCGCAGCCGATCACGCCGACGCTCGCACCGGCCGGAACACGTGCCGTCTCGAGCACGGACATCACGCCGGTTGCGACCGCGCAGCCGACCAGGCATGCCTGCTCGAGCGGCAGCTCGTCGGGCACCTTCACGGCGGCGCCCGCCGGGACGACGGTGCGCGTCGCAAACGTCCCCGTGCGCAGGACCGGCGTCAGGACGCTGCCGTCCACGCGCTGCAGGCGTCCTGCCGCGGCCGGCGGCCGCTTGCACTGTCTCGGCAGCCCGCGCTCGCACTGTTCGCACGCGCCGCACGCCGTGTGCCACCCGACGACGACGCGATCGCCGACGGCGAGCCCGTCGACGTCCGGGCCGATCGCGTCGATCGTCCCGGCCCCCTCGTGCCCGAGCAGGACGGGCAGCGCATGCCCCCAGCCGTCCTCCTCGACGACGTGGAGATCGGTGTGGCAGACGCCGCTCGCCTCGATGCGCACCGCGACCTCACCGGGCCCGGGCCGGTCGACGACGATCTGCTCGAGCGCGACGGCGCCGGGCGCGCTCAGGACGATGCCGCGATCCACGACGAATCGAGCTCATTGACGGAGCGCCCGCCCAGCAACGCGAGGGTCACATCGGTCTCCGCCGCCAGTTGCCGGATCAGCGCCGAGACGCCGTCGGACCCGCCGACCGCGAGCGCGTACACGTAGGGGCGGCCGACGAGCACGGCGTCCGCGCCGAGCGCGAGCGCCTTGAGCACGTCCGCGCCGCCTCGAATCCCGCCGTCCATCAGCACCGTCGCCTCGGGACCGACCGCTGCGCGTACCTCCTCGAGCGCGTCCAGAGCCGCGACCGCCCCGTCGACCTGTCGGCCGCCGTGGTTCGAGACGACGATCCCGTCCACCCCGGCGGCGAGCGCGCGGACCGCGTCCTCGCCGGTGAGCACTCCCTTGACCAAGAGGGGCAGCTGCGTGAGCTCGCGCAGGAACGCGAGATCCTCCCACTGCAGGGCGAGGTTCGGGAACATCGAGAGCATCGTCCCGGCGGCGACGAGCGGGTCCTGCTCGGGCGGAACCGGCAGCAGCTCGCGGAAAACCGGATCGCTCGTGAACTGCGCGATGCCCTCGCCGTCGCGAAAGGGCAGGTAGGCAGTGCGCAGGTCGCGCGGGCGCCAGCCGAGGATGAGCGTGTCGAGCGTGACCACGATTGCGCCGTACCGGGCGGCCTCCGCGCGCCGCACGAGGCTGGCGACCACCTCCCGGTTGCTGACCCAGTAG
>JBKOVW010000330.1:0-6988 GCA_046724095.1 Actinomycetota bacterium
GGCGACGGTCATCGCGGTGACGCCGTTCTCGGGCACGAGCGTCGCGAAGCCGAGGCCGAGCACGACGGTGTCCGGGCGCTTCACGTCGATCGTCCTGTCGAGGTGGTAGATGCCCGGCGTGAAGAGCACGTTCTGGCCTCTTGCGAGCGCGTTGTTGATGTCCTTGACGTCGTCGGTCGGGCGCGCGACGAAGAAGTCGTCGAGGGGAAGCGAGGACCCGGCGCTCGGACCGTTCGCCCACGTCGTCCCCGACGATTTAAGGCGGACCGCAGGCACGAAGACGTCGTAGTGGCCGGACGCGTCGAGATACAGGAACGGCCGTTCCCGTGTCACCGGGCTCGTCGACAGAGTCGTGTACGGAGGTGGGTTGTACGGCGTCGTGGAGAACGACTGAGGCGGGGCGCCGAGGACGCCGGAGAAGACCTGGTTCCAGACGCCGTTCGACCAGCCGCCGATGCTGCTGTCGCGCACGAGGAACTGCTGCTGCGAGCCGTTGATGATAAAGCCGGTCTGCGAGTCGGAGATGAAGCCTCCGCTCGCGTACTGCGGGCCTGCGGTGCAGTAGTCCATCAGCGTCAGGTTGCCGCCGGTGATGTTCACCCGGCGCATCGGCGCCGCCTGTGAGACGGCCCAGAAGTCGCCCGTCGCGCGGCAGCCCGACAGGCCTGTCACGTTGATCGTGAGGTTCGACAGGGAGCGCCAGAAGTTGACGAGCGCGATGCAGTTGTCGGGCGCCAGGCAGCGGTTGTAGACGTCGACGTGGCCGTTGATCGTGACGTCCGCCGGCGATGCGCCAAGGCCGGCGACCTCCGTGTAGTAGCCGACCTGAAAGGTGAGTGGGGCGGTCGGCGTTCCGTACGTGCCCGGCTTGAAGAACAGCGTGTAGCGGTGCGTGCCGAACTCGTTGTCCACCTGTTGCGCCGTGATCCCGTCGATCGTCGCCTGGATCTGGCTCGTCGGCATGCTCGGGTCGAAGACGATGACATTCGGCCCAAGGTCCGGCGGACCTGCCGGCGGTGGAGCCGCTGCGGCTGCTCCGACCCCCATGACGAGTGATGCGACGGCCACCGTGCTGGCGACGATTCCACGAAGCGGTGACATGACTGCACCCCCTCTCCGGTCGAGGCGCGCGAGCCGCAGAACCGCGACACCGGTTGGCTCCAGGCACACGATCCCACGTTCGAGGGCGAGGCGCCACTTTCAAGGCGCCGTAGCTCGGTGCCGATGCATTGACCGTGAGGGCGCCGTTTGCCTCGCGTTTCGCATCGCTCTATGCGCTCGGCGCAATGGCGCTCGCCGTCATCGCGGTCTACCGCGCCGCGCTGTACCTCTTGCCGGCCGGCCCATGGGCGCTGTCGCTGGCACTTGCTCTCCTTGGCCTGGCGGCACCACTGGTGCTGCCCGGGCGCCTTCGGAACACCTTGTTGACCGGGAAGCGGCCCCTGGCGTTGATCGTCCCCCTGATCGGCCTTGTCGTCAGTCCGAGGCTCGTTCCGTCGCCGCTCACGATCGGGCCGTTCTTGCTCTGCGCCGGTGCGCTCGCCGGGGCGTGTGCGGTTGCGTGTGTGAACGTGCGGCACCGACGGCGCGGACTGCGCCGCGCGCTCGACCGCGGCGACGCCGAGTCCTTCGTGCAGATGTACTTCGACGCGGGCACGGCAGCGCAGGCGGCCGCGGACTGGCGCGCGCTTCGGCGTGCCCTGCGGGCGCAGGCATGGCTGTCGACGTCCGAGCGCCGTGCGCGCGCAGCGGCCCAGCTCCGCCACACCGCGGCAGCGATCGACATGCACGAGCGCGTGCAGATCCCGCCCGAGTTGGGGCTCCTCACGTGTCTCGCCGAGGCGTGTGCGGCCTCGCCGGACCGCATTCGCGCGGCACTGCTAAGTGCTGCTGGAAAGCTCGAGGGCGGCGGCCGGATCGTCAGGTGGCGGAGGTGGCTGTGGTCGCTCGTCGCACCCGGTCTCGATGCCGAGCGCGACTGGGTCGCGGCGATCGACTTTCTGGCGCGACGGCACCGCATCGAGCGTCCGCCATGGTTCCGTGCCTACCGCCGCGCCCTCGCGCGCGCTCCGCTCACTGCCGGAGACGTGGCTCCGCTGCAAGCGTTTCGTCCGGCGCTCGCAAAGCCGGTCGCGGCGGGTATCGCCGTCCTCGTCGGTGCGAGCGTGCTGCTCTCGACCGCGACGGCGCAGACGCCGGTCGACGATGCCCGACCGCTTCCGGTCCTGACCGGACCGCGCGCCGCGAGTCACATCGAACCGCTTCTGAGCCGGGCCCTCAGCACCCTGGCCCGCCACCGGGCGGAAGCCAGGTGTTGGGGGGAGGCAGACTGGCGGCGGCTCTCCGCGCAACGAAGCGCGTGGCCGCGCCATGACCGTCCTCTCGGGCGCTGGAGCGCATACGCATCGCCGGCGCACGATCAAGCCCACTTCTCTGAGACGCTGTGTGCCCTGCTCAGCCGTCTCGCCTATCAGCGCATCCCCGTGCGGAGTGACGAATGGCCTGCGGCGCTTGCGTTCTCGGTCGCGACGCTCGCACACGAGGCGCAGCATCTGCGCGGCATCTTCAACGAGGCGAAAGCGGAGTGCTACGGCATGCAGTCGATCACGGCCGCGGCCGAAGCGCTCGGGCGGAGTCGTGAGGAGGGCCGGTACCTGTCGCTGCTCTACTGGCGCTACCAGTACCACGACGAACGCCGTGATCCAGCCTACGTCTCGGACGATTGCCGGGACGGCGGACGGCTCGACCTGCGGTCGAACACGAACGTCTGGCCGTAGGCGTCGGAAATGACGCGTTTGCGTCAGACGAGAGGGACCCCGAAAGGCTGCAATCGAGCGTGCCGGGCGGCGCGCCGAACTGCTGTGGTTGACGGTCAGCGGGGTGGCTGACGCCGCCCGGCTTGTGCTTTCGTGACTTGCACGTGCCGACCGAGCTCGCACTGTCCGCGTACCGGCCTCTTTCCGGCAAGGCGGACGCGCTGCAGGCGTTCTTCGCAGAGGAGCTGGCGACCCTGCGTCGGCGCGGGCACGTGACCGAGCGCCGCGCGCCGGTCGTGCGCACCGACAGCGGAGAGTTTCTCGTCGTGCTCGAATGGTCGAGCGACCACGCCGTCGCCGACGCCCACGAAGATCCGGAGATCCTCGAGCTTTGGCGGCGCAAGTCGGAGCTCGCGGACTACGTCGCACCGCGCGAGCTCGCAGGGTCGGACGTGCCGTTCGCCCGCTGGACGATCGTCGCCGACGTCTAGCGCGCTGCCGCGACCGCCGGCTCGGCGCCGGGATCTGCTGCCGGCGTGCCCAGCGGCAGTGTGAAGGTGAACGTCGTCCCTTCGCCGGGCCTGCTCGAGCACAGGATCGAGCCGCCGTGCGCTTCGACGATGGCGCGCACGATCGTCAGCCCGAGGCCGGTGCCCGGCACGTCGCGCGTCGCGCTGCTGCGGAAGAACCGCTCGAACAGGCGCGGCTGCTCCTCCTTCGGGATGCCGGCACCGGTGTCGGCGACGCTCGCGATGAACGTGCTTTCGTCGCTGCCGAGCGAGACCTTCACGCGGCCCCGCTCCGGCGTGAACTTGATCGCGTTCGAGATCAGGTTGTCGAAGACCTGGCCGAGCCGGTTGCCGTCGGCGCTCATCTTCAGCACGTGCGGGCCTTCGAACTCGAGCGCGATCCGCTTGGCGGCGGCCGCCGGATCGGCCGACCCGAGCGCCGCCCGCGCGATCTCGAGCACGTCGATCTCCTCGTGCTCCAGCTCGAGCCCGCCCGCGTCGACGCGGGACAGGAACAGGAGCTCCTCGACCATGCGCTGCAGCCGCGCGGCGTTGCGGCGCACGATCTCGACGAAGCGCTCGTCCTCGGACCCCAGCGGCGTCTCGCCCGTGCCGAGCAGTTCGAGATAGCCGACGATCGACGTGAGCGGCGTGCGCAACTCGTGCGAGACCGTCGCAACGAGCGAATCCTTGATCCGGTCGACCTGTCGCGTCTCGGTGACGTCGCGCAGCGTCCAGACACGCCCGAGGTAGGCGCCGTCGCCGCCGAACAGCGGCCGCGTATACCCCTGGAAGACGCGCTCGCTGTCCCGTAGCTCGAACTCGTCGGCACTCTCGACGTCCGGGCTGGCGGCGAGCTCCCGCATTCGTCGCTCGAAGCGCTCCCGGTCGATCATCGCCTCCGCCATGCCGAGCAGCCGCTCGTGCATCACGCCCGTACGGGGGAAGTCCAACTCCTTCGCGAACCGCAGCATGGGCTGGTTGGCGATCACGATCCGGCCGGCCCGGTCGGTGAGCGTGATCCCGTCCACGGTCCCGTCGATGAGCCCGCGCATCAGCGCCGCGTTCCGCTCCACCTGGGCCGCGCTCTGCTTCTGCTCCGTGACGTCGACGATGAAGCCCTGGCGATATGACCGAGTGCCTTCGGAGACGAACGCCGACGAGTCGCGCACCCAGACCGCCTCGCCGTCCCGACGCAGCAGCCGGTACGTGCACTCGAAGCCGGACTTGTCCTCGACCGCGCTCGTGTACTCCGCGAGGACGCGCTCGCGATCGTCGGGGTGCAGAGCGCGGCGCCAGAGGCCCGTGTCGGTCAGCCATTCGGACCCCGCGTAGCCGAGCAGCGACTCGATCTGCGGGCTGATGTAGGTCAGACCGCTCTCGCCCTCGACGTACATCACGAGCGGGAGCCCCTCGACGAGGCGCCGGCTTCTCCCCTCACTGCGGCGGAGCCGGGCGCCCGCGAGGCCGACGCCGCTCGCGATCAGCGCGAACGAAGAGAAGCGGCCGATCACGAATGCAGTCGTGACTTCGACGCCGTCGAGCGCGGGGGAGAAGAGAAAGATGACGAAGGAAGCGGCGGCGACGATCAGCCCGAGGATCGGCCCCGCCTCGAAGGCGAAGAGGGCGACCCAGGGCAGGAGCATCGAGGAGCCGACGGCATCCCGTCCCGCGATGAACGACGCGAAGAGCGTCGCCGCGAGGGCCGTGAGCGAGACCAGAAGCATGCCCCGACGGTTGCCGAGGACACGGCCGATCGCCTCGCGCGCGTTCACAGGATCAGTATCGGTTCCGGCGCAGACGCCCTGAAGCCGGGCTCAGGGACCAACCATCAAGGCGGCGACGTGTGCGAACGTCACCTCGAACTCCTCGACCTCCTGGATCTCCACCCCTGCGATGGCCGAGATCCGCTCCCGGAACTCCCCGCGCACCGCCTGATGGCGCTCTGCCACCTCGGTGCTCTCCCAGAGGGTGATGGTGAGCGTCGTGCCGGTGCGCGAGAGCATCGTCAAGCCGACGAAGCCTTCGAGGTCTCGCAGCCAGCGGAGCATCTCGTCGCCGACGATCGTGGCCGTGGAGATGTCCTGCTCGCCGGTCGTGACGCGGACGATCGTGGCGTGCACGGCTTCATCCTTGCATCAGGTTTCCGGCGTCGCCTGCCGATTGGGTGGCGATGGGGTCAACGGAGTTCAAGCAGATCGCCGGAGAGAGCGCGAATGGAGCTACGTGAAGGTGCCGCACAGTCAGCCGACCCCGCTCGAGCGTCGGCTCGGCGACGTCGCCAGCATGGTTGCGCGGCGGCCCGTCCAGGTCCGCTGTGAGGAGTTCTCGATCGGCACGCGGGAGGAGCCTGGCGGGACCGTGCAGTTCCGCGGTGAGACGCCCGCCGACTATACGCGCATCCGCCCGGACGTCTGCACGGCGATCCTGAAGTTCACGCGCGCGCCGCTGACGGCGAGGCTCGATTCGGCAGTTGCGCTGAAGGTGCTCGCGCACGAGTCGTTCCACCTGCGCGGCATCAAGGTGGAGGCGGTCGCCGAGTGCTATGCGATGCAGGCGGTGCCCCATGTCGCGCACGCGCTCGGCGCGACCGAGCTGGAAGGGCGCGCGATGGCCGCCGCTGTCTACGAGTGTAACTGCCTTCCGCAGCTCGGTAAAAACTCGATCGGGGGATGCGAGGACGACAATCAGGGGCCGAGGCAGCGACCATGCGCCGAGTCGGACGGGCGACGCTCGTCGTCATCGCGGGGATCCTGTTCGGGATCTCGGCCTACGCGGGGCTCGTCAAGGTCGGTCTCGCGCGCAACCCGTTCGCGCCCGTCGCCGCGGGCGACCTCCGGCTCGCGCGCAGCGACCGCGACGGCGTCCGGGTGCTGTTCGTCGGCAACAGCCTCACGTTCAGGAACGATCTCCCGGCGCTCGTGCACGGTCTCGGCCGGCGGAAGCCCATCTTCGCCGGCTCGTTCACCGCGCCCGGCTGGCAGCTGCGGCAGTTCGCGGGCGACCACGAGCTCGACCGCCTCTTGCGCGACGTGCACTGGGACGTCGTCGTCCTGCAGGAGCAGAGTCAGATCCCGTCGTTCTCCGCCTCCGACCGCGCGGAGGAGTTCACGCCGTACGTGAAGCAGCTCGCTGACGAGATCCGCGCCAACGGCGCGCAACCGTTGCTGTTCGTCACGTGGGCGCACCGCACCGGCGATCGGCGCAACGTCGAGGACGACACCTACAGCGCCATGCAACAGCGGATCGACGACGGTTACCGCGACGCCGCGCTCGCATCGGCGTCGGCGGTTGCTCGGGTCGGCCCCGCCTGGGCCGAGGCACTGACACGCCGCCCGCAGCTCGAGCTCTGGGCCGGTGACGGAACGCACCCGAGCCGTGCCGGCTCCTACCTCGCCGCGTGCGTCTTCTCCGCGCTGCTGACGCGCACGTCTCCGATCGGGAATCGGTTCACGGACGGGCTCGACCCGGCGCTCGCGCGCTTCCTGCAGCGTGTCGCCTGGGAGACGGCGCAGAAGCGCTACTGAGCGCTCGGGACCGCGAGCTGTAACCACACCGTGCCGTCGTCGACCGGCGCCGGGCACGCAGGGTGCCGCGTCGCCGTGCTCGCGACGACGCAAACGTCGGAGAATGCGTGGCCGACGACGACCGACAGGCGCCGGTCGAAGCTGCCGTCGGCGTCCGGTGCGAGGTCCCATTCCGCGAGCACGCGCGCGGGCTGTG
>JBKOVW010000154.1:0-3987 GCA_046724095.1 Actinomycetota bacterium
TCGCGGCGGACGAGCTTGCGCGGCGCTGGGCCGATCTAGACTGAATCGCATGAACGCAAGTCGGCGGCGGCTCGTCACCGTTCTCGGGCTCGTCGCCGTGTCGCTCTTCTGCGTCGCGCTCGTGCTGGTGCGGTTCGCCAGGAGCGGCAGCACGGAGTACATGGCGCTGGCCTGGAACCTCGTCCTGGCGTGGATCCCGTTCGTGCTCGCCGTCGCCGTCTACGATCGCTGGCGCCGCCACCGTGCGGGCCTGGTGCTGCTCGCCCTCGGCGGGCTCTGGCTGCTGTTCTTCCCGAACGCCCCGTACATGGTCACCGACTTCGTGCACCTGAAGCAGCGCGACGAGGCGCCGTACTGGTACGACGCGGTGACGGTCGCCGCGTTCGCATGGACCGGCCTGCTGCTCGGGTTCGGCTCGCTCTTCCTGATGCAGACGGTCGTACGGCAGTGGCGCGGCGTGCTGAGCGGCTGGGTCTTCGCCGGCGCCGCGCTTGCGCTCGGGTCGGTCGGGATCTACCTCGGCCGCTTCCTGCGCCTGAACAGCTGGGACGCAGTCGAGCATCCGAGCCTCCTGCCGCGGATCGTTCACGGCGTTGCGCGCGACCCGTTCAGCTACGGCGAAGCCATCGGCGTCACCGTGCTCTTCACGCTCGCGCTCGGCTTCGCGTACTTCCTCCTCTACAACTTCGCCGTCGTCGGCCGCGAGCTCGACGTCGAGCGTTAGTGCGGCGCCGCAAGCAGCACGGCGGCCTTAGCGTCAACGTCGTCGCGGGGACGCACGTCGTCTTCTTCGGCCTCGATCTCGCCGTGAGCAAGCGGCCCGGCTGCCGCGGCTTCGGCTTCAAGCGCTTCGACCACGACGAGGGCGACACGATCTGGCTGCAGGGCCTGAAGACGTTCGAGCAAACGGAGCCGCACCCGGCCGCGGGGGAGCGCTTCTCCACGCTCCGCCACCCGGTTCAGGGCTTCCAGTGGGCGGACTACAGCGCCAAGCCCGGCACGACCTACACGTACGCGGTCGTCGCACTCTACGGAGATCCGTCCGACCTGGAGCAGCGGATCGCGGTCGAGGTCGAGATCACGACCGAGACCGAGGTCGGCTCGGTGCACTCGGCGTTCTTCAACCGCGGCTCGGTCGCGACCCAGGAGTACGCGCGGCGCTTCCAGAACCGGCCGCCGAACGTCGCCGGCCCGGGCGCATACCAGTGGCTCTCGCGCGGCCTGCTCGAGGCGTTCGTCGCCTTCCTCGGCCGTGCGGGCCCGGGCTGGGAGGTGCACGGCGCCTGCTACGAGTTCCAGTGGCCCGAGGCGCTCGCCGCCGTCCGGCAGGCGCACCGGCGCGGCGCGAAGGTGCACGTCCTCTTCGACGACGTCGGCCCGTCGAAGGCGAACCGCGCTGCGATCAAGGCGGCGAAGATCCGCGCGCTCTGCCGCGGACGCGTCCACGGCAAGGTGATGCACAACAAGTTCTTCGTCCTCAGCCGGAACGGCGTGCCCGAGGCGGTCTGGACCGGCTCGACGAATTTGACCGAGAACGGGATCTTCGGCCATGCCAACGTCGGTCATGTCGTCGAGGACGCGACGATCGCGCAGGGCTTTCGCGACTACTGGGACCGGCTCGCAGCCGACCCGCGCATCGGCGCGCCGTATCGCAGCGCCAACGAGCAGGCGAGCCCCACGCCGCCGCGCCGGTGGAGGGCCGTGACGACGGCGGTGTTCTCGCCGCGCGGGACGGAGCTGGACGCGCTGCAGTGGTACGCGGACATCGCAGGGAGCGCCAAGCAGGGGCTCTTCATGACGTTCGCCTTCGGCATGAACAAGAAGTTCACGGACGTCTACCGGCGTGACGACGACATCCTCCGCATGGCGCTGATGGAGAAGGAGTGGGGCAATCCGCGCACGCGCACACAGGAGACGCAGGCGATCCAGCAGATCCGCGGGCGCCGCAACGTCGTCGTCGCTGTGGGCAACCGCATCGTCACGAACAGCTTCGACCGCTGGCTGGCGGAGATGTCGCGCATCGACCCGGACGTCAACGTGTACTGGGTGCACACGAAGTTCATGCTCGTCGACCCGCTCGGCGCGCGCCCGACGGTCGTCACCGGCAGCGCGAACTTCAGCAAGGCGAGCACGGACACGAACGACGAGAACATGCTCGTCATCCGCGGCGACAAGCGCATCGCCGACATCTACTTCGGCGAGTACCTGCGGCTGTACACGCACTACGCGTTCCGCGAGTCGGTGAAGATCTACACGGAGAAGAAGAAGCAGGGCTCGCCCGAGGACTGGAGGCCGCAGTTCCTCGTCGACGACGACTCCTGGATGGCCCCGTACTTCGACCCCCACGACCGCAGCGCGCGGGACACCAGGCGGAAGTACTTCGGGGGGCCGATGTCGGTCTCCGACAGCCCCCACTGAGTCGCCGCCCTTGCGCTACAACTGTGGCGTGGCCTCGAAGCGGGTCGAGCAGCTCGAATCGGTCGTGATCCGGTTCGCCGGGGACTCCGGGGACGGCATGCAGCTCACCGGCGGCCGCTTCACCTCGGAGACCGCGCTCCTCGGCAACGACCTGGCCACGTTCCCCGACTTTCCGGCGGAGATCCGGGCGCCGGCCGGCTCGCTGCCGGGCGTCTCGGGCTTCCAGCTCCACTTCGCCGACCACGACATCCTCACGCCGGGCGACGCCCCGAACGTCCTCGTCGCGATGAACCCCGCCGCGCTGAAGACGAACCTCAAGGACCTGCCGCCGAGCGGGATCCTCGTGGTCGACAGGGACGCGTTCACCGACCGCAACCTCCAGAAGGCCGCCTACGAGGGGAACCCCCTCGAGGACGGCTCGCTGGACTCGTACGAGGTGCACGCGATCCCGCTCAGCTCGATGACGATCGAGGCCCTGAAGGACATCGAGGGGATCACGAAGCGCGAGGCGGAACGCTCGAAGAACATGTTCGCGCTCGGGCTGATGTCGTGGCTGTACGGCCGGCCGACCGAGCGCACGATCGACTTCCTGCGCAGCAAGTTCGCCAAGCGGCCCGAGATCGCGGAGGCGAACGTCAAGGCGTTCCAGACCGGCTACGCGTTCGGCGAGACGACCGAGTCCTTCGCGGTGCAGTACGAGGTGCGCCCGGCGGCGCTGAAGCCGGGCCTCTACCGCAACATCACCGGCAACCAGGCGCTCGCGTACGGGCTGATCGCGGCGTCGGTGAAATCCGGCCTGCCGCTCTTCCTCGGCGCCTACCCGATCACGCCGGCGTCGTCTGTCCTGGAGGAGCTCGCGCGGCACAAGAACTTCGCCGTGCGGACGTTCCAGGCGGAGGACGAGATCGCGGCGGTCGGCGCGGCGCTCGGCGCGAGCTTCGGTGGCGCGCTCGGCGTATCGACCTCGAGCGGTCCCGGCATCGTGCTGAAGCAGGAGACGATCGGGCTCGGCATCACGCTGGAGCTGCCGCTGATCATCGTCGACATCCAGCGTGCGGGCCCGTCGACCGGCATGCCGACGAAGCCCGAGCAGGCCGACCTGCTCGGCGTGCTGTTCGGGCGCAACTCGGAGTCGCCCGTTCCGGTGATCGCTGCCGCCACCCCGTCGGACTGCTTCGAGGCCGCGATCGAGGCGGCGCGGATCGCGGTCAAGTACCGAACGCCGGTCTTCCTGCTCTCCGACGCGTACCTCGCGAACGGGTCGGAGCCGTGGCTGCTGCCGGACGTCGACGCGATCTCGCCGATCGATCCCGGCTTCGCCGAGTCGAACGGGGCCGGCTTCGAGCCGTACCGGCGTGACGAGGAGACGCTCGCGCGGCCGTGGGCGATCCCGGGGACGCCCGGGCTCGAGCACCGGATCGGCGGCCTCGAGAAGGCCGACGTGACCGGCAACGTCAGCTACGACCCCGAGAACCACGACCTGATGGTGCGGCTGCGGGCGCAGAAGGTCGCCGGGATCGCGCAGGACATTCCGGAGCTCGAGGTCGACGACCCCGACGGCGCGGCGAC
>JBKOVW010000051.1:0-7756 GCA_046724095.1 Actinomycetota bacterium
GAAGAAGATCAGCAGGTTGACGGCAACGTGCCAGGTCCCCGAGGAGAAGAAGTCGTGGACCCCGCCGAACGTGCTTGCGATCACAGGAGGATTCTTCCGATCAAGTACCCAGCAAGAAACGCGAGCCCGACAATCGCCACCAGGACGAAGGTCGCGAAAGCGAAGACAGTCAGCCTGTCGCCAACGTTCGCCATCGTACGCTCTCATCCTTGGCCAGATCGGCCAGGAGGTAAAGGGAGCCCGTGACGAGCAGCGGGCCGCCCCGGGCCCGTGCCGACGCGAGCGCCTCGACCGGGTCCTCGACGGCCTGGACCTCGGCGAAGTAGCGGCCGGCCCGCTCGGCGAGGTCGGCCGCCGACAGCGCCCGCATGCTGCTCGAGCGCGTCGCGACGAAGCGGTCGCCGAGCGCCGAGAAGGCGGCGAGCATGCCCTCCACGTCCTTGTCGGCGAGGATCGAGGCGACGAGGGTGTACCGCGCGCTGGGGAGCCTGGCCAAGACGTAGCCCACGCCGGCGAGGTTGTGGGCGCCGTCCCAGATCTCGAGCGGCTCGTCGCTCACGCGCTCGAGCCGTCCGGGCAGGGTCACGTTCACGTGCCCGTCGACCGGCCGGCCGAGGTAGGCCTCGGCCGTGGCGATCGCGACGGCGAGGTTGCTCCGTGCCGCGAGCACGACCTCGGCGGCGCCGTTCTCGAGCGCGAGCCCCTCCCACTCGGGCTCGGTCAGGACGACGGTCGCCCCTGACTGGACGACCGCGAGCTTCTCGCCGGCGATCGCCTCGCGGGTCGTGCCGAGGACCTCGGTGTGCTCTAGCGACACGTTCGTCAGCACCTGGACCGGCGAGCGGAGCACGTTCGTCGCGTCGTAGCGACCGCCCAACCCAGCCTCGACGACGGCGACGTCGACGGCAGACGCGGTGAACTCGGCGAGCGCCGCGGCGGTCACCAGCTCGAACTGCGTCGCCTCGAGACGCTCGGCCGGTTCGCGCACGCGCTCGATCGCCGCGTCGAAGTCCGCTTCGGTCCCGCGTACGCGAATGCGCTCGCTCCAGGCGCGAATGTGCGGCGAGAGGTATGCGCCCACCGCGAGCCCGGACTGTGCGAGCAGCTCCTCGATCGTGCGCGTGACCGTCGACTTGCCGTTCGTGCCGACGACATGGATCGACGGATAGCGCAGCTGCGGTTCGCCGAGCTCGACGAGCAGGGCCTTGATGCGGTCGAGCCCGAAGCCGTCCTTCGGCCACGGACTGAGGCTCTCGACGTATGCGGTCTGGCCGGTCATGTTCGTGGATTCCTGGGTCGCGAGAACCAAGTACCGCAAGGACGCAGGGAGGGCCAATGCAAGACTGCATTGGCCCGACCGAGGACGCAGCAGGACGCAGTGTTCTCGCGGGCCGGGGGCCGCGAGGCATGGCTGGTCAGACCGCTAGTTGCTGAGTGCATCGAGCTCCCGCTGGTAGCGCGCGAGCTTTTCCCGCTCGGCGTCGACGACATGCGCCGGCGCGTTCTGCACGAAGCGCTCGTTCGCAAGCATGCCTTCAGCGCGGGCGATCTCCTTCTCGAGGCGCGCGATCTCCGCCGCGGCGTTGCCGTCACCGTCCTCGCGGGGCCGCACGACGGCTTCGAAGATACGGAGCTCCTCGCCCTCGAGCGGCATGCGCACGCCGCTCCGGCGAAACATCTCGGCGGCTTCCTGCACGCGCGTCAGCGCATCGGCCTGGGACTCGTCGCCCGCCTCGGGCCACGGCGTCACGATCAGCCGCGACTGCCGCTGCGGGAGGTTCGTCCAGATCTCCTCCGTGACGTGCGGCATCGCAGGGTGCAGCAGCGTCAGCAGCCGCTCGAGCGCCGCCGTCGCCGTCGCGCGGGCGTCCGCGTCGCCGTCGTAGAGCCGGGGCTTCACAGCCTCCGCATACCAGTCGCAGAAGTCGTCGAAGGTCAGGTGGTACAGCTCGTCGACGAGGTGTGAGAAGTCGAACGCGTCGAGGTGCCGCTCGATCCGGCGCTGCGTCTGCGCGAGCCGCGCGAGGATCCAGTGCTCCTCGAGCGTGCGCGGCTGCTGCTCGGGCACGGCTCCTTCCGAAGCGAGGATGATCAGCCGCGCCACGTTCCAGAGCTTGTTCGCGAGCTTGCGGCCCTCGTCGATGGCGCCTTCGGAGAACCGCACGTCTTGCGACGACGCCATCTTCATCAGCCCGTAGCGCATCGCATCGGCGCCGTACGCGTCGATCACGGCGAGCGGGTTCATGCCTGTGCCGAGGCTCTTCG
Organism: Actinomycetota bacterium; assembly: GCA_046724095.1. Lineage (GTDB taxonomy): Bacteria > Actinomycetota > Thermoleophilia > Gaiellales > Gaiellaceae > 3-1-20CM-4-69-9. Next base: position 2,266 of record JBKOVW010000051.1, read on the forward strand.
ACATCCGGCCGCCGGCCGGCGCGTGCACGGTGGAGTGGATGACGACGTCGGCAAACGGCACGTCGCCCATCAACTCGAGGCCGGAGAAGATCATCCGGTTCTCCCAGAGCCGGATGATGTCGCGTGCCGTCGTGTTCAGGTCACCCGGGTAGAACTGCCGCAGGTCGGGCGTGTCGTCGGGCCAGCCGAGCGTCGCGAACGGCCAGAGTGCCGACGAGAACCACGTGTCGAGCACGTCCGTCGAGCGCGTGAGCTCGCCCGAGCCGCACTCCTTGCACGCCTCCGGCTCCGTCTCGGCGACCGTCACGTGCCCGTCGGGGCACTCCCAGACCGGCAGCTGGTGCCCCCACCAGATCTGACGCGAGATGTTCCAGTCGGGCGCCTCTTCGAGCGAGGAGATCGCGAACCGGTGCTGCGACTCGGGGTGGTAGCGCACGCGCCCGCTACGCAGCGCCTCCAGCGCGGGCTGCTTCAGCTCGTCCATCGAGCACCACCACTGCAGCGAGATGCGCGGCTCGATGCGGCTCCCGCAGCGATCGCAGACGGCGACAGTGTGCCGATAGTGCTCGCGCTTCTCGAGCTGGCCGTGCTCCTTCAGCCATCCGAGCACGCGTGTGTCCGCCTCTTCCTGCGTGAGGCCTTCGAGCGCTCCTGCCTCTGCGTTCATGCGTCCGTCCGGCCCGATCGCCGTGATCTCGGGGAGCCGGTGGTCACGGCCGATCTCGTAGTCGAGCGGGTCGTGCCCGGGCGTCACCTTCAGCGCGCCCGTGCCGAAGTCGCGCTCGACGCGCTCGTCCGCGATCACCGGCACGCGGCGCTCGACGACGGGGACGATCACCTCGCGCCCGACGAGCTCCTTGTACCGCTCGTCCTCCGGATGCACGGCGACCGCGACGTCGGCGAGGATCGTCGCGGGCCGCACGGTTGCGATCGTGATGTGCCCGTCGCCGTCGGCGAGCGGATAGCGGACGTACGCGAGCGTGTCGTCGACGTCGACGTGCGCCAGCTCGAGATCCGAGAGCGACGTCAGGTGGAACGGGCACCAGTTGATGATCCGGTTCGCGCGGTAGATCCAGCCCTTGTCGTACAGGTGCACGAAGAAGCGCATCACGGCGCGTACGTAGCCCTCGTCCATCGTGAAGCGTTCGCGCCGGTAATCCAGCGACGCGCCGACACGACGGAACTGGAACATGATCTTGCCGCCGTACTCGCGCAGCCACTCCCAGACGCGTTGCTCGAATGCCTCGCGGCCGAGGTCCTGGCGCGTCTTCCCTTCCGTCGCGAGGTGCTTCTCGACCGCGTTCTGCGTCGAGATGCCTGCGTGGTCGAAGCCGGGCTGGAAGAGCGTGTTGTAGCCCTGCATCCGGCGCGTGCGAACGATCGTGTCCGCGAGCGAGAGCTGCAGGGCGTGGCCGAGGTGGAGGTCGCCCGTGACGTTCGGCGGCGGGTGCGCAATCGCGAAGCTCGTGCGCGACGGGTCGGGGTCGGCGTTGTAGTGGCCTTCCTCCTCCCACGTCCGCTGCCAGCGTTCCTCGACGCCTTCAGGCTTGTAGAGAGGTTCCATCTCGCGCGCGATCCTAGCCTCGCCTCGAAGGCGTCTCAGGGGGCCGGTGAGATCACGCAGCGACTATGCGTCCGAGTATAGCCGCGCCTCGACCCAGGCTCCGCGCTCGTCGAGCGTCCGCGACAGCGTGAGCCCGACCCGCCGGAGCGCAGCGTCGAGCTCCGCGTCGTCGAGGAGGATCGCTGCGAAGGGCTGCCGCTCGTCCACCGCGATCACGGGATGGCCCAGCCGGACGAGCTCGTGGGTGATGCGACCGACGCCGCACCCGAGCTCGAGGATCTCGGCACCCGATGCGATCGCGGCGTGGACGAGCTCGGCCTCGCCGCGCGGCGGCAGGCGAAGGTAGACCTCGACCGGGCTCCCGTCCGGCGTGAATTCTCCTACGGGCGTCCCCCTGACTCGCATCGCTGTTGACCTACAAGCGGGATTAAACGGCCACGCGGGAAACCCGCGCGGCCTCTAAGCGCGCCGCCAAGTCGGCGCTTCTAGCGGCCGATGGCGTAGCCCTGCATGCCTCGCGGATTCGCCGCGGCCTTCAGCAGCCCGTCCTCGCGCGCGACGGCGCTGACGCGGCCGAGCGACCAGTCACCGGTGACGACGACGTCGTGGCCGCGCTCGCGCAGGTCGCGCACGACCTCGTCGCCGAAGCGCGCCTCGAGCTCGACCTGCCGCAGCTTGCTGTCGCGCGGATAGAACGAGCTCGGGAAGTGGTTCGTGTCGAAGCTCGGCGCGTCGATCGCCTCCTGCAGGTTGAGCCCGCCGTCGACGTGGCGCAGGAAGAAGTTGAGCGTCCACTGGTCCTGCTGGTCGCCGCCGGGCGTCCCGAACGCGACGTACGGGTCGCCCCCGCGGAACGCAAGCGACGGCGAGAGCGTCGTCCGCGGGCGCTTGCCCGGCTCGAGTGAGTTCGGGAGCCCTTCCTCGAGCCAGAACATCTGGGCGCGCGTCCCGAGCGGGAAGCCGAGCTTCGGCACGACCGGCGAGCTCCACAGCCAGCCGCCTGAGGGTGTCGCCGAGACGAGGTTTCCCCAGCGGTCGGCCACGTCGACATGGCACGTGTCCCCCGCCCGCGTCGGCTCGCCTGCGCCCGCACGCAGCGCGCCGACGACCGGTGACGGCAGTCGAGGATCGTCGCCGCCCGGGCGCAGCTCCGCCGACGCGGTCCCGCCGACGAGCGCGCGGCGCTCGTCCGCGTACGACCGGCTCAACAGCACGTCGAGCGGCACGTCGACGAAATCCGGATCGCCGTACCACGCCTCGCGGTCGGCGAACGCGAGCTTCGCGCACTCGACGACCGTGTGGACGAATTCCTCCTCTGTGGCAGCAGCGAGGTCGAATCCCTCGAGCAGCGCGAGCTGCTGCAGGAAGACCGGCCCCTGTCCCCACGGCCCGGTCTTGAAGACGGTATGGCTGCGGTAGTCGAGCGAGACGGGCGGCTCGAGCGTTGCCTCCCAGGCAGACATGTCCTCGGCCGCGAGGAAGCCGTCGTGCTCGCGGACGAAGTCGTCGACCGCCTCCGCGACGAAGCCGCGGTACCACGCGTCGCGCGCGCGGGCGATCTGCTGCTCGCGGGAGCCATCGCCGGCTTCGTCGACGATCCGCTTGTACGTGGCGGCGACGCCCGGCGAGCGGAACAGCTTCCCGGGCTCCGGCACGGGCAGGAAGACCTCCGCGGAGCTCGGCCACTGGGTACGGAACACCTCCTCGACCGAGCCGATGATCCGGCTGATCGACGGGATCACGGGGAAGCCGTCCTCCGCGAAGCCGATCGCGAACTCGAGGACGTCGGCGAGCCGCCATGTCCCGAAGCGCTCGAGCATCAGCAGCCAGCCCCCGAACGCGCCGGGCACGACCGCAGGCAGCAGGCCGGTGCCGGGGATCAGGTCGATCCCGCGCTCCCGGAACGCGTCGATCGTCGCTGCCTGCGGCGCCGGGCCCTGGCCGCAGAGCACGACCACCTCGCCGGCATTCGCGTCGTAGAAGATCGCCGGCAGGTCGCCGCCCGGCCCGTTCAGGTGCGGCTCGACGACTTGGAGCGTGAAACCGGCGGCGACGGCCGCATCGAACGCGTTGCCGCCGCGCTCGAGCACGGCCATCCCTGCGGCGGACGCGAGCCAGTGCGTCGACGCGACCATGCCGAACGTCCCACGCAGCTCAGGTCGCGTCGTGAAGTCCACGCGGCCAGACTCTAATGTCACGCCGGTGCGCTACGGGATCTGCCTCGCGAACATCGGCACGTACTCGGATCCGAGCGTCGGCGTCCGGGTCGCGTTGGCGGCGGAGGAGGCCGGCTGGGACGGCGTGTTCAGCTGGGACCACCTCGCGTTCGTGTGGAATGCGCCGGCCGCCGACCCGTGGATCACGCTGAGCGCGATCGCCGCGTCGACATCGCGCGTCCGGATCGGGACAGCGGTGACGCCCGTGGCGCGGCGCCGCCCGCAGGTGCTCGCGCACGAGATTGCGACACTCGACCGCCTCAGCGGCGGGCGGTTCATCTTCGGCGCCGGTCTCGGCGGGTCGCCCCGCGAGTTCGGAAACTTCGGCGAGCCGACGGACGAGAAGGTCAGAGCGGAGATGCTGGACGAGGGGCTGGACGTGATGCGGCAGCTCTGGACGGGCGACCCGGTCACTCACCGCGGCAAGCACTACGCCGTCGACGGCGTCACGTTCGCGCCGACGCCGGTGCAGGAGCGCATTCCCGTCTGGATCGGCGGCAACCGGCCGGCATCGCTGCGTCGGGCGGCGCGCTGGGACGGCTGGCTCGCGGACAGCGCCGACCCGACCGGGATGACGCTCAGCCCCGAAGACGTCGCGCGCAGCGTCGAGCAGATCGGCCGGGACGACGGCTTCGACATCGCCGTTCTCGGTCAGTCCGACCGCGGCGACCCCGCGGAGTACGAGCAGGCGGGCGCCACCTGGTGGCTGGAGAACGTTCACGACAAGCGCGGCTCGATCGACGACGTGCTCGCACTTGTCGGCGAAGTACCTGGCGCTTAAAGCCGAAGCGTAAGCCGAAGGCTTACGCGCAGGCGAACTGATGCGACGCGAGCACGCGCAGCCTGCTCGCGCCGCACGGCAGAGAACAACCGCTCAGCAGCAAAGAGCGCGTGAGCTTCGCTCGCGCGCGTTCGCGCGAAGCGCCGTACCCACTTCCGCGGAAGGCGCTAAGCGCTTTCCGAGATCGCTTCGTCATCCGCGACGCCTTCCGCGGAAGTAACGAGCGTCGGCTTGAGGCCCTTCTCGATGGTTTCCTTCGTGATCACGCACTTGGAGACATCACGGCGGGACGGCAGCTCGAACATCACGTCGAGCAGCGCGGTTTCGATGATCGAGCGGAGCCCGCGTGCGCCGGTCTCGCGCTCGAGCGCCTTGTCGGCGATCTCCCACAGCGCGTCGTCCGTGAAGACGAGCTCGATGTTGTCGTAGCCGAAGAAGCGCTGGTACTGCTTCACGAGCGCGTTCTTCGGCTCCATCAGGATCTGCACGAGGTCCTCGCGCTGCAGCTGATGGACGGCTGAGATGACGGGCAGACGGCCGATGAACTCCGGTATCAGTCCGAAGTTGAGGAGATCCTCCGGCATCACCTTCGCCAGCAGCTCCGACGACTCGATCGAGCTCTTCGAACGCACCTCGGCGCCGAAGCCGACTGCGCTCTTGCCGATGCGCTTGCCGATGATCTTGTCGAGCCCGGCGAACGCGCCACCGCAGATGAAGAGGATGTTCGTCGTGTCGATCGAGAGGAACTCCTGGTGCGGATGCTTGCGTCCGCCTTGCGGCGGCACCGACGCAACCGTCCCCTCGAGGATCTTCAGCAGCGCCTGCTGCACGCCCTCGCCCGACACGTCGCGCGTGATCGACGGGTTGTCCGCCTTGCGCGCGATCTTGTCGACCTCGTCGATGTAGATGATCCCGGTCTCGGCCTTCTTG
>JBKOVW010000312.1:0-4295 GCA_046724095.1 Actinomycetota bacterium
GATCTTGATCGCGCTGGCCGCGTCCGTCGGGATCTGGGAGATGGTCCGGGCGCTGAAGAAGGCCACCGGCGCCAACCCACCGCTCGTCCCGCTGCTCGCGGGGGGCCTGCTGATGACGGGCCTGGCCTGGTACGAGGGCCAGGACTCACTGACCCTCGGCCTGATCGTGACGATCCTCGCGACGGTCGTCTGGCGCCTGGCCGACGGCCCGGCGCAGTTCCGCCTCGACATCACCGCCAGCGTGCTGATCGCGGTGTACGTGCCGTTCCTGCTCAGCTTCGGCGTGCTCCTGGTGGAGCCGGCCGACGGTACCTGGCGGGTGCTGGCCACGCTCATCGCGGTGGTGCTATCGGACACCGGGGGGTACGCGGCCGGCGTGTTCTTCGGCAAGCATCCGATGGCCCCTACGATCAGCCCGAAGAAGTCGTGGGAGGGGTTCGCCGGATCCGTGGTCGCGGCCGCTCTCGGCAGCGCACTGGTCTTCGCCTTCGCACTCCACGCGCCGTTCTACTGGGGGCTGGTGTTCGGCGCCGCGATCTCGGCGGTCGCGGTGGTGGGCGATCTCGCCGAGTCGATGCTCAAACGCGACCTGGGCATCAAGGACATGAGCCAGCTGCTGCCCGGCCATGGGGGCCTGATGGACCGCCTCGACTCCATCCTGTTCGCGGTGCCGGCCGCGTATCTGCTGCTCGCTCTCCTTGCGCCCCCGGGATGAGCGATGGATGCGGTGACAGGACGACGTGGGAGACTGGACGGGCCATGACGATTCTTCCGGTCATCCCGACCAGCCCCGACAAGCCCGACACGGCACCTACCCGCCGCCCCGCCATGCCTCCGCGCCATCTTGCCGACCTGGATCTTGCCGGCCGCCGCGCTGCCGTGACCGGCCTTGGCGAGCCGGCGTTCCGCGCCAAGCAGCTTTCCACCCACTACTTCGGTCGGCTCGTACGTGACGCCGGCGCCATGACCGACCTGCCCGCCGCGTCGCGTGCCCGGCTGACCGATGACCTGATGCCCACGTTGCTGACGCCGGTCCGCGAGCTCGCCTGTGACGGTGGCGCGACGCGCAAGACGCTGTGGCGGTTGCACGACGGCGCGCTGGTGGAAAGCGTCGTGATGGGTTACCCCGATCGGGTGACGGCGTGCGTCTCCAGCCAAGCCGGTTGCGGCATGGCGTGCCCGTTCTGCGCCACCGGACAGGCCGGCCTCACCCGGAACCTGTCAGTCGCCGAGATCGTCGACCAGGTCGTCTATCTGGCCGGCGTGGCGGCGTCCGGAGCGGTCACGGGCTCGCCCCCGCGGTTGTCCCGAGTGGTGTTCATGGGCATGGGCGAGCCGCTGGCCAACTACCCGCGGGTCATCGAGGCGGTTCGCCGGCTCACCGCGCCGGCACCCGAAGGCCTCGGACTTTCGCAACGGCACATCACCGTCTCCACCGTGGGTCTCTTGCCCGCAATGCGCCGGTTGATCACCGAAGAGCTGTCCGTGACCCTTGCGCTGTCACTGCACGCCCCCGATGATGATCTGCGCGATGAGCTTGTGCCCGTCAACCAGCGTTGGAAGGTGGCCGAGGTGCTCGGAGCCGCGTTCGACTACGCGGCGCAGACCGGTCGTCGGATCTCCATTGAGTACGCCCTGATCAGGGACGTAAACGACCAGCCCTGGCGCGCCGAACTGCTCGGCAGGTTGCTGCACGGCAAGCTGGCCCATGTGAATCTCATCCCGCTCAACCCCACCCCGGGCAGCAAGTGGGATGCCAGCCCGAAGCCGGTCGAGCGCGAGTTTGTCCGGCGGCTGCGTGAGGCCGGTGTGGCTACCACGGTCCGCGACACGCGGGGCCGGGAGATCGATGGCGCGTGCGGGCAACTGGCCGCGAGCGAGCTGACGGTGGCGGGCGCTGGGGGCGGCGGCACCAAGGTTGGCGGAGGTGGCAGTGTGAGCGCGAGGAGCGAGCGCAGCGAGCCCCGCAGTCGCGAACGGAAGGCAGCAGTGTGAAGCGCGAGGAGCGAGCGCAGCGAGCCCCGCAGTCGCGAACGGAAGGCAGCACAGTGACTGGGCGGTATTCCCAGCGAACGGAGTGGGAGACGCAGTGACGAGTCAGGGACAGCGTTTCCGGCGGCGCGCACTGCGGCGCGGCTACAAGGTCGACGAGGTGGACTCCTTCCTCGACCGGGTAGAAGCCACGCTGGCAGGTCAGCAGATCGGCGCGCCGGTGGGCGCGCAGGAGGTGCACGACGTCGTTTTCCGTGTGCGCTTCGGCGGGTATGACGAGTGGCAGGTAGACCTGCACCTGGACCGGGTGGAGCGGCAGCTCGCCGAGTTCGAGGAGCGCGCCGGTGGTCGTTCGCTCGACCCCCGCATGGCCCCCGAGCCGATGCGCGGCGGCATGCCGGCCGACCGGATGGGCCCCTCGATGGGCCGGTCCGCGCCGCCCACCGAGCGGCTGCCCGCCCCGCTGCGCGACGACCGTTCGATGGCTGGGCCGCCGATGCCGCAGCGCCAGCCGATGGCCGCCCCGGATCCGTACGGCCGCTACGACGAGCCCGCGTACGGGCCGCCGCAACGCGGCCCGGCTGGCTACGACACCGGCTCCTACGACGCGTTCGAACCGGGCCGGCACGGCAAGGCCGACATGACGGCGGAGATCCGGATGCCCGACCGGGGCTACGGCGGCCCATCGCCGATGAGCGCACCGCCCAGCTCTCCGATGAGTGGGCCCCCGATGGGCGGCGGCCCGATGGGCGGACCGCCGATGGGCGGCCCGGGAGGCGGCGCGAACGGTGAGCTGTACCGCGTGGACCAGCTGCGGCGGACGTTCCAGCCGCGCCGGTTCGGCAGCGGGTACGACCCGATGCAGGTGGACCGGCTCTTCGAGAGCATCCTGCAGGCGATGTCCGGCCGTGGACCGATGCCGGTTCCCGAGAACGAGCTGGACACGCTACAGTTCGGGCTGGTTCCGGGCGGCTACTTCGAGGCCGAGGTGGACGCCGCGCTGCGCGAAGTGAAGGACATCCTGCTGCGCCGTCGTTGAGAGCTGACGACAAAGCCGTCGTTGAGAGCTCACGACGAAGGCCCGCTCGCTCGGCGAGCGGGCCTTCGTCGCCGCTACTGGTCGTTAGGCTTTAGGCCGTTCCGGCGCAGGACCGAGTCCAGGATCACGGCACCCACCAGCAGCAACGCGATGACGATGAGGTAGATGTTCTCAGTGTTGCCCTCGTGGTTGCCCCATAGGAACAGCAGCATGATCGCGGCCGTGCCGAGCGCGCCCCGGCGGCCCCACTTGCGGTTGCCCGGCTTGAGCTGGTCCGGCGCGTAAACCGGTTCTTCCGCCATGATTCGGTCCTCCACGAAGGGCGATCACTGTACGGCCAGATTTTCGCACGACGCCTCCGCCGGTGGCCGACCAACCCGCACCCGGTACCTTCGATGCCGTCAACGCGAGCCGACGAGGGAGCGACAAAGGTGCGGATCACGGGCACTGGACACGCGAGCATGCGGATCGACACGTCCGCCGGCAGCATTCTGTGCGACCCGTGGGTCAATCCGGCGTACTTCGCTTCGTGGTTCCCGTTCCCGGACAATTCACTGTTGGACTGGGCGGCGCTCGGCCAGGTCGACTACCTGTACGTGTCGCACCTGCACCGGGACCACTTCGATGCGAAGAACCTCACGCAGCACGTCAGCAAGAAAGCCACGGTGCTGCTGCCCGAGTACCCGACCAGCCAGCTGGAGGACGAGCTGCGCGAGTTGGGCTTCACGCGGTTCCTCAAGACCAAGAGCAACGAGGTGTACGAGCTCGACGGCGGCCTGAAGATCATGATCCAGGCGCTGATCAGCCCGACCGACGGCCCGATCGGCGACTCCTCGCTGTGGGTGGAGCATGACGGCGTACGTGTGCTCAACCAGAACGACGCCCGTCCCACCGACTTGTCGGTATTCGCCGAGCTGGGCCATGTGCACGCGCACATGCTGCAGTTCTCCGGCGCGATCTGGTACCCGATGGTCTATGAGCTGCCGGACGGCGCCAAGACCGCGTTCGGCAAGCAGAAGCGGGATCGGCAGTTCGACCGGACCTGGCGCTACATCGACGACCTCAAGGCCGACCACGTCTTCCCGATCGCCGGGCCGCCGTGCTTCCTCGACGACGAGCTCTACCAGTTCAACGACATCTTCGGCGACGAGGGCAACATCTTTCCGGACCAGTCGGTCTTCATGACCGAGTACGCCAAGGTCGGCGGCACGAACGGGGTGGTCCTGCTCCCCGGCACCGTCGCGGAGTTGACCACTACCTCCTG
>JBKOVW010000065.1:0-7142 GCA_046724095.1 Actinomycetota bacterium
CGCGGACCCGGCCGACTGCGCGTACGTCGGCGACTCCCCGTTCGACATCCGCGCCGCGAAGGCGGCGGGGATGTTCGCCGTCGCCGTCACGTGGGGCGGCATCCACGACCGCGCGAAGCTCGAGGCGGAAAACCCCGGCGCGATCGTCGATGACGCAGGGCAGCTGTATGCCGTCCTCTAAGCGAAGGGTTCAAACGTCGGCGGACCCTCAACGTGCGTCGGACGGTCGCGCGAGCAAAGCCCGCGCGACCTCTAAGGCGGCGCCGTCAAGCGGCGCCGCGGCGTCCTCCAAGACGACGTCACCCGAGAAGCGCGCGGCGGAGCTGCGCGAGGTGCTCGACTACAACCTCTACCGCTACCACGTCCTCGACGACCCGGAGATCACCGACGCCGAGTACGACGCGCTCTACGACGAGCTCGTCCGCCTCGAGGAGGAGCACCCGGACCTCGTTACCTCCGACTCACCGACGCAGCGTGTCGGCGCGCCGCCGTCGGACAAGTTCCAGAAGGTCGAGCACCCGAGCCCGATGGGCTCGCTCGAGAAGGTCACGACGAGTGAGGCGCTGGAGAAGTGGCACCAGGACGTCTGCAAGCGGCTCGGCACGTCCGAGATCAGATACGTCACCGAGCCGAAGATCGACGGGCTCTCGATCAACCTGATCTACGAGGACGGCGTCTTCGTCCGCGGCGCGACGCGCGGTGACGGCTACCGCGGGGAGGACGTCACCGTGAATCTCCGGACGATCAAGGCGATCTCGATGCGCATGCAGTTGCAGAAGGGCGAGCAGCCGCCGGCGCTGCTCGAGGTGCGCGGCGAGGTCTACCTGCCGATCAGCGGCTTCAACGAGCTGAATGCGCGGCTGATCGCCGAGGGGAAGAAGCCGACTCCGAATCCACGCAACGCCGCGGCCGGATCCCTTCGCCAGAAGGACTCGTCGATCACCGCGCAGCGGCCGTTGGCGATCTGGATCCACGGTCTCGGCCACAAGGACGGTCTCCCGGCCGACGGGCATTGGGAGTCGCTGCAATGGCTGCGCGAGCACGGCTTCCGCACGAACCCGTTCGCCGAGGTGCACGACTCCGTCGAGTCCGTCGCGCGCGCGTGCAGCGAGTGGGAGAAGAAGCGGATCGAGCTCGACTACGAGATCGACGGGATCGTGATCAAGGTCGACTCGTTCGAGCAGCAGCGTCGGCTCGGCTCTCTGCACGAGCGGCCGCGCTGGGCACGCGCGTTCAAGTGGGCGCCGATGACCGCGACGACGAAGTTGAACAAGATCGCGATCCGCGTCGGCCGCACCGGTGCGCTCAACCCGTGGGCGATGCTCGAGCCGGTGGAGGTCGGCGGCGTCACCGTCTCGCGCGCGACGCTGCACAACGAGGAGGACATCAACCGGAAGGACATCCGCGAGGGCGACATCGTCGTCGTGCAGCGCGCCGGGGACGTCATCCCGCAGATCGTCGGCCCCGCGGGCGAGCACCAGCCCGGCACGAAGCGCTTCAAGATGCCGAAGCACTGCCCGCTCTGCGGCGCGGACATCGTCAAGCCGGAAGGCGAGGCGATGCACCGCTGCCCGAACAAGGCATGTCCGTCGCGCGGGCTCGAGTCGTTGATCAACTGGGTGCAGGCCGCCGCCGACATCGAGGGCGTTGGCGAGCAGTCCGTGCGCCAGTTCTGGGACCTGGGTCTCGTCCGCTCGGTCCCCGAGCTCTACCGGCTGACGAAAGAGCAGCTGCTCGAGGTCGAGGGCTTCGGAGAGATCTCCGCGACGAACGCGGTCGAGTCGATCGAGGCGTCGAAGCAGGTGCCGTTCAACCGCGTCCTCTTCGGCCTGAACATCCCCGACGTCGGCTGGGTGACCGCCGTCAACCTTGCCCGCCACTTCGAGAGCGTCGACCGCCTGCTTGCGGCGACCCAGGAGGAGATCGAGGAGGTCGAGGGGATCGGGCCCGAGCGCGCCGAGGCGATCGCCGAGTGGTTCGCCGAGGACGCGAACCGCGACCTGGTCGCCGATCTGCGCTCGCTCGGGCTCCGCTTCGAGATCGGCGACGAACTGAAGCCGGTCGAAGGCCCGCTGACCGGCCAGACGTACGTGATCACCGGAACGCTCGAGGGCTTCACCCGCGACGAGGCGGCCGCGGCGCTCGAGGCGAAGGGCGCCAAGGTGATCAACTCGGTGTCCGGCAAGACGACGGGGCTCATCGTCGGCGAGGAGCCCGGGAACTCGAAGCTGACAAAGGCGCGCAAGCTCGAGGTGCCGCTGCTCGACGAGGCGGCGCTGAGCGACCTACTCGCGCGCTAGCACCTGCACGAACCGGTCCTGCGCGCGGCGCGCCCACCAGTACTGGAGCGGGTGACCGTTCTGCAGCACCGTGAAGACGAAGCGCGTGCTGACGTAGCCCGACAGGGCCGACGCCTCGCTCGTCGTACCGGTCTTCGCGAGCACGCGCCCGCGTGCCGGCGGCGTGCGGAGCCGGTCCTGCAGCGTCCCGTTGACGCCCGCGACGGGCAGTGAGGCGACAAAAGCCGGCCGCACCGCGGGGTCGTCCCATGCCAGGCGCAGCACGGCGGCGACCGCGTTCGCCGTCAGCCGATCGAGACGTGACAAACCCGAGCCGTCGACGATGCGCACCCCCGCCATCGGAACGCCGGCTTCCGCGAGCGTCTGCGTCACGACCGCGGCGCCGGATGCGCTCGTGCCGTGCTCGAGCACCACGGCTCCGAGCTGCTTCAGCAGCAGCTCGGCCGTGAAGTTGTCGCTCTCCTTGTCCATGTACCGGATGATCGACCCCAGCGTCGGCGACTCGATCTGAGCGAGCGGAATCGAGAAGTCGTCGACGCGGCCGACGGACGAGCCGCCGTCGACGACAACGCCTGCGGCGCGGAGCGCTGCGCGGAAAGCCGTCGCCGCCGCGAGCGCCGGCGTGCGCGTCACGTACCGGCCGACCCGCGCGCGGTTGACGGCGAGCGCCGACAGCGGCGGCGACTCCTGGATGTAGAAGCTCGGCTTCCAGCCGGCAACCGTGCGACGTGCGTCGAAGTACGACTCGTCGCCGACGATGCCGCCTGTCACACGGCGGATGCCTGCAGCCCGCACCTGCGCCGCGAGGGCACGAAGGCCGGCCGTCGACAGCGTCGGGTCGCCGCCGCCCTTCAGCACGAGCGTTCCGTCGAAGGTCGCCGCGTCCTGCGAGCCCTCGCCGAACACGTCGGTCTCGATGCGGTAGGACGCGCCGAGGTTCGACAGGGCCGCATAAGTGATGGGCAGCTTCTCGTTCGAGGCCGGGGCGAGAGGCACTGCCGGGTTCTGCGTGAAGAGGACGGTCCCGGTCGCAAGGTCCATCGCGACGGCGCCGGACCGGGCGGGGGCCACGTGCGGCACCCGCAGGGCCTTCGCCAGGCGGGCCTGCAGCGGCGTCTGCTGCGCACCGGCCGCGACCGGGCTGGCCAGGGCGGCCAGAACCAGCAGAACGGCGAATCTGCGGCGCGTCAAGGCGGTTCCAAGAATAGGCCTACCGACGGCGGAAGATAGTCCGGGCGGCCCATGTGCAGCGGCGTCCAGAGGGCGAATACTTGTGCGGAACGGTCACAAGTCCCCTCTTGCCGGCCGCCTAGATGATTCACGACGACATCCGCACCCTCCTCGAGGCGCCTCCGAGCGGCGACGACGCGCCCAGCCTCGCGCACATCGAGCACACCCTCACCGAGGGGTACGCCCGGGCGCTCGCGCTCGAGGCCGAGCGCTGGCGGATCGAGCGGCAGATCGCCGACGTCGCGACGCGGCTCGGGAACGAGATCACGGACGAGGACGCGTCCGAGCTCGCGCGGCTGGGACGGTGTCTGTCCTCCGCGGACGGCGACCTGAACCGGCTCAGAACGCTGCTCGTCGCGCTGCGTACGCGCGCGAACGAGGCCCGTACCGCCGCCTAGCCTCTAGACGATCCCGCTGCGGACCGCATACACCGCGGCCTGGATGCGGTTGTCGATCTGCAGCTTCATCAGGATGTTCGAGATGTGGTTCTTGACCGTCTTCGGACTGATGTGGAGCTCGGCAGCGATCATCGCGTTGTCCTTGCCGTTCGCGATCAGCTTCAGCACCTCGATCTCGCGCTCGGACAGCTCGGCCCGGATCGTGGACTCGATCTCGGGTTGACGGTTCGAGGCTCGCACGCGCTGCAGCACCTTCGAGGCGATCGTCGGCGAGATCAGCGACTCGCCCAGCGACGCCGCGCGGATGCCGGCGATCAGCTCCTGAATCGAGGAGTCCTTGAGCAGGTAGCCGCATGCCCCGGCGAGGATGGCGTCGATCACGTCGTTGTCCTGATCCGAGATCGTCAGCATCAGGACGCGTGTGAGCGGTGCGATCGTCGAGATGTGCCGAGTGGCCTCGACCCCGCCCATGCCCGGCATGTTCAGATCCATGACGACGACGTCGGGGGCGAGCTCGCGCACGATCTTGAGCGCCTCCTGCCCGGCTGCGGCCTCGCCGACGACCTGCACTCCCTCCTCCTCGAGCAGGTTCCGCAACCCGCTCCGGAACAGGTCGTGGTCGTCCACGATCAGGACGCGGAGGTCCTCCAACGCTTGCTGGTCGATGCTCATGCTGCTCATGGGTGGCTGGGCTAGCGCAGCGAGATGGTAACCGTGCGGCGACCCCAGGCAACGGCATCCCCGAGCGTGGGGAACCAGAGGTCGATCGTGTACCCACTCACGGCGCTGCCGGTGTCGGCGGCGATCCCCTCCCCGTAGCCCGGGATCGTCATGCGCGTCCCGAGCGGGATCACGGCCGGATCGACCGCAACGACGCCGAAGCCGACCGGTAGTCCCGTCGAGGTGTGGCCCGGGAGCGAGTAGCCGGTCGCGGTGACGGTGATCGTCCCGGGGGTGGCTGTCGGGGGCGCGGACGTCTCGGCCTCGGCCCGCTGCGACTGGATCGCCTGCGCCTTCTCGACGACCCGGCGTGCATGCGTGACGAGTGCGGCGAGCTGCCGCTTGGTCAGGCGACGCTGGCGGGCGAGGGAGGCGAGGTAGCCGACGCGTGCCGCCCGAGCTCGCTCGAGCGAGGCCGCCGTCGCCCGAGCTTGCGCCTCGAGCGCCTCGGCCTGGCGGGTCTGCGCAGCGAGCTTGCCCGCGAGCTCTGTGAGCTTCGCATGGCCTTCCTGGCTGTCGGTGACGGCCGCCTCGCTCTGGCGTGCGCTCTGCTCGAGGTCGTTGAGCCGAGTGACCGCGTCGTCGAGGGAGCTGGAGCCGAGCAGGATCGCGATCGCATTCGGCTCTCCTTCCTCGTACAGCGTCCGCAGGTGCGCGCCGAGCAGCTTCTGCGACACGCGCACGTTGCGCGCGACGACCTTCAGCTGCAGGTGCACCTGCAGCCGTTCCGCGCGTAGAGCCAGCACGCGTTGGTGCACCCGTGCGAGCTCGCCGCGTGCCTGATCGAGGCGCGAGTCGAGCGCATACAGGCCGAGGAGAGCGCTCTGAGACCGAGTAGCGAGGACCCGTTGGTGCTGCTTCAGCTTCGCCGCGTCCTGCGCTCCTGCGAGAGACGCGCTGAGCAGGATTGCCGCCAAAAGCGCGAGCCCGAGAGCGAGGCGGCTCTCCCGTCCACCGCGCATGGCGGCGGACCTTACCAACCCAATCCTTATGTGGCCCTAATCACAAATAGGAATATTTCGGCGGTGTTTCGGCCTTGAATCCGCCGAAATCGGTGACTTTGTGCGGTCCAGGCACTTACCAGAAAGGGGTACTTTTTGGCTCGGAAAGCGGTTGCAGACGTCCGAAGTCGCTGCTAGGGTGCCGAACTTGTGCGGACCGGCCCCCTCCGGCACCGCGCTCGTCGTCCCCGATCTGACCAGCTGATGACCCCCCGCAGGAGACGACAGGCGCAGGCATTCGTTCTCGTCGTAGGCGCGCTTTGCGTTGCCACGGCTGCGAACGCCGATCCCGGCAGCGTCGCTTCGAAGCAGGCGCAGGCTCAGCAGGTCCTCGGCCAGATCGGCCAGATCGACCGCAGCCTCGGCGCGGCGGTCGAGCAGTACAACCTCGCCAACGTCCGGCTGCACAAGATCGAGGGCGACATGCGCGAGAACAAAAAACAGCTCACGGTCGCGCGCGCGAATCTGAAGATCTCGCAGAAGTCGCTCGCGAAGCGGCTCGTGACCGCGTACACGTCGACCGAGGACAATTCGACGCTCGCGGTCTTGCTCGGGTCCACGAGCTTCGAGGATCTGCTCAACCGTGTCGAGACGATCAGCTCGACGTCGAGCCAGGACGCGAACATCGTCCAGCAGGTGCGCTCATCGAAAATCGCGATCCAGCATCACGAGGTCGAGCTGCGCAACGCGCACGCCGAGCAGCAGCACGTCGTCGCGCAGAAGGCGGCGCAGCGACAGCACATCGAGTCGCAGCTTGCGGCGCGCAGGCAGCTCCTGTCGTCGATCCGCGGCGAGATCGTGCGGATGAAGGCGGCCGAGGCGGCGCAGCAGCGCCGGCTCGAGCAAGCGGCACAGGCCCGCGTCGCCGCGCAGTCGGCGCCGTCGGTCAGCGGCGTGGGCGTCGGGGCGTCGACGCCCGAGGGCTCTACCGTGGCGCCCCCGAACGTCCACGGCGGCGTCGTCGGGATCGCGATGCACTACCTCGGCGTGCCGTACGTGTGGGGCGGCGCATCGCCGCGCGGCTTCGACTGCTCGGGGCTCGTGATGTACGTCTTCGCTCAGATCGGTGTCTCACTCCCGCACAGCTCGTACGCCCAGGCCGCGATGGGAACGCCGGTGTCGATGAGCCAGCTCGAGCCCGGCGACCTCGTCTTCTTCTCCGGCGCGAGCCACATGGGGATCTACATCGGCGGCGGCCAGTTCATCCACGCGCCGCATACCGGTGACGTCGTGAAGATCTCGTCGATGAGCGGGTACTACTCGTCGGCGTTCTACACCGCGCGACGCATCTAGCCCGCCACCCGGCGTAACGACAGCCAGAGGACCGCTGCGACGGCGAGCGGTAGGACGACCCAAGCACCCGACCAGGTGGTCGCGAGCAGGGCGGTGATCGCGAGTGCGAGCAGGATGCCCACGGCCACTCGCCAGTCGTCGCCGACGACGAAGTCCCACCAGAAGAGCGCGAAGCGCTTCATGCGAGCGCAACCTTGCGG
>JBKOVW010000183.1:0-20985 GCA_046724095.1 Actinomycetota bacterium
GTCTTCCGTGGCCAGTCCGTCGCCGCCGACGGCTTCGCCGTGGGCGAGGCCGTCTTCACGACGGCGATGACCGGCTATCAGGAGATCGTCACGGATCCGAGCTTCGCGGAGCAGCTGATCTGCTTCACGGCCCCGATGGTCGGCAACTACGGCGTCGCCGAGGGGCGCTCAGAGTCCTCGCGTCCTCACGCCCGCGCGGTGCTGATGCGGGAGGCGCGCGGTCCGGCCTGGACCGATTGGCTGCACGAGCGCGGTCTCGTGGCGCTGACGGGCATCGACACGCGGTCACTCGTGTTGAAGCTGCGAGCGGCGGGCGCGCTGCGCGCGGTCGTCGTCGCGGGCGAGGGCTCGACCGAGCAGGCTGTCGCCGTCGCACGTGCGCAGGAGCCGATGGCCGGGCGCGCGCTCGCGGGCAGCGTGTCGACGCCGCGACCGTATGTGTACTCGGACGCCGGCCAAGTGCGGATCGCCGTCGTCGACTACGGCTGCAAGCGCTCCATCCTGCGGCGGCTTGCAGGCGCCGGCGCCGCCGTCACCGTCTTCCCGCATGACGCGACGAGCGACGAGCTGGCGCGCTTCGACGGCGTACTGCTCTCGAACGGGCCCGGCGACCCCGAGCCGCTCGTCGACGAGGTCGCGGTTGTCCGCGAGCTGCTGGGGCGCGCGCCGCTGCTCGGGATCTGCCTCGGCCACCAGCTGCTCGCGCTGGCGGCTGGGCACGAGACGTACAAGCTCCCGTTCGGGCACCGCGGCGCGAACCATCCCGTGCTCGAACGCGCGACCGGCCGCGTGCTCGTCACGAGCCAGAACCACGGCTTCGCAGTCGCGCCGTCCGACGCGCGCGAGGCGACGCACGAGTCGTTGTACGACGGCACCGTCGAGGGCCTCGACTTCCCGCTCGAGCGCGCGCGCTCGGTGCAGTTCCATCCCGAAGCAGGGCCGGGCCCGCACGATGCGTGGCCGTTGATCGAAAGCTGGGTCGAGGAGGTGGCATATGCCGAGGCGGCATGACCTCGAGTCGATCTGCCTGATCGGCTCCGGGCCGATCGTGATCGGGCAGGCGTGCGAGTTCGACTACGCAGGCTGCCAGGCGCTGAAGGTCCTGCGCGAAGACGGGTTCCGGACGATCGTCGTCAACTCGAACCCGGCGACGATCATGACCGACCCCGGGTTCGCCGACCGCACGTATCTCGAGCCGCTCGACCTCGAGGGCGTCGCGGACGTCCTCGCACGTGAGCGTCCGGACGCGCTGCTGCCGACGATGGGCGGGCAGACGGCGCTCAACCTCGCGCGCGAGCTCGCGAACGCCGGTGTGCTCGAGAAGCTCCGCGTCGAGCTGATCGGCGCACCGCTCGACGTGATCGCGCGCGCGGAGGATCGCGAGGAGTTCCGCGAGGCTGTCCGCAGCGTCGGTCTGAAGGTGCCGAGCTCGCGGATCGTCACCAGCGTGGAGGAGCTCGGCGGGATCTCTCTGCCTGCGGTGATCCGTCCAGCGTTTACCCTCGGCGGGCACGGCGGCGGCTTCGTCGAGACGCTCGACGCGCTGCACCGACAGGTCGAGCGCGGGCTCGCGGAGAGCCCGATCGGCCAGGTCCTCGTCGAGGAGTCGGTACGCGGGTGGGACGAGTTCGAGCTCGAGGTCGTGCGCGACCGCAAGGACAACGTCGTGATCGTCTGCTCGATCGAGAACATCGATCCGATGGGCGTGCACACCGGCGATTCCGTGACCGTCGCGCCGCAGATGACGCTGTCCGACCAGGCATATCAGGAGCTGCGTGACGCCGCGATCGCCGTGATCCGTGCGGTGGGCGTCGAGTGCGGCGGCTCGAACATCCAGTTCGCCCGGGAACGCGAGACGGGCGAGCTGCGCGTGATCGAGATGAACCCGCGCGTGTCGCGGTCGTCGGCGCTCGCGTCCAAGGCGACGGGTTACCCGATCGCGAAGGTCGCCGCGAAGCTCGCGGTCGGCTACACGCTCGACGAGATCCCCAACGACCTGACCGGCACGACGCCCGCGAGCTTCGAGCCGACGCTCGACTACGTCGTCGTCAAGTTCCCGCGCTTCGCGTTCGAGAAGTTCCCTGGGGCCGACACGACGCTCGGGACGCAGATGAAGTCGGTCGGCGAGGCGATGGGCATCGGGCGCACCTTCGTCGAGGCGTACCGCAAGGCCGAGCGCTCGCGCGAGCTCGAGCGCGAAGAGCACTGGGAGCTCCCGGCGAGCGCGCATCCGTGGTTCCACGATGAGCTGGCCCACGAGCCGGGGTGGCTGGATCTCGACGCCGCCGTCACAGACGACTTCCTGCGCTACAAGCGCGCCGGCCTCGCCGACGGGGACATCGGGCCCGAGCTCGTCGTACGGGCGAAGCGGCGCAGCTCCGGCGTGCGGCCGGCGTACCGGCGCGTCGACTCGTGCGCCGGCGAGGTCGAAGCGGCCTCGACGTACTACTACTCCACGTACGGCGAGGCCGACGAGGCTCCGCCGACGGGGACAAACCCGCGCGTCGTCATCCTCGGCTCCGGGCCGAACCGGATCGGGCAGGGGATCGAGTTCGACTACTGCTGCGTTCACGCCGCGCAGAGTTTCCGCGCGCTCGGCTACGAGGCCGTGATGGTCAACTGCAACCCGGAGACCGTGTCGACGGACTACGACACGTCCGACCGGCTCTACTTCGAGCCGCTGCGGCTCGAGGAAGTGCTGGCCGTGTGCGAGCGCGAGCGGCCCGACGGCGTCGCAATCCAGTTCGGCGGGCAGACGCCGCTGAAGCTCGCGCGCGGCCTCGAGGCCGCCGGCTTCCCGATCATGGGCACGCCGTTCGACGCCGTCGACCTCGCCGAGGACCGCGAGCGTTTCGGAGCGCTGCTCGATCGGCTCGGGATCCGCTGCCCGCAGTGGGGCATCGCGCGCACCACCGAGGAAGCGCGCGAGGTCGCGGATCGGATCGGCTTCCCCGTGCTGACTCGTCCGTCCTACGTTCTCGGCGGCCGGGCGATGCGCGTCTGCTACTCGTCCGACGATCTCGGTGACATCGACCGGCCGGTGCTGATCGACCGCTTTCTCGAGAGTGCGATCGAGATCGACGTCGACGCGGTCTGCGACGGCGAGGACACGTACATCGGCGCCGTGATGCAGCACGTCGAGGAGGCCGGTGTGCACTCCGGCGACTCCGCCTGCGTCCTGCCCGCGCCGTCGCTCAGCGCGGCCGAGGACGCGGAGATCCGCGAAGTCGTGCGCACGCTCGCGCCGGCGCTCGGGGTCGTCGGGCTCATCAACGTCCAACTGGCGCTCGCAGACGGGACGCTGTACGTGCTCGAGGCGAACCCGCGCGCGTCCCGCACGGTCCCGTTCGCGTCGAAGGCGACGGGCGTCAACCTCGTGCAGGCTGCGTGCCGGGTGATGGCCGGAACGAAGCTGTCGGAGCTGGCGATGTCCGAGGGACAGTCCCTAGGACACGTCTCGGTCAAGGCGGCGGTGCTGCCGTTCGCGCGCTTCCCCGGTGCCGATCCGATTCTCGGGCCGGAGATGCGCGCGACCGGCGAGGTGATGGCGACCGCCGCCGATCTCCCGACCGCCTTTGCGAAGGCGGAGCGTGCCGCCGGCCGGCCGCTGCCGACGACGGGGACGGCGTTCCTCTCCGTGCGCGACGCCGACAAGCCGGCGGTCGTCGCGGTCGCCGAGTCGCTCGTCGCCCTCGGCTTCAAGCTGCTCGCGACGTCGGGCACGGCGGACACGCTGACGACGGCGGGCATCGCCGTCGAGCACGTGCGCAAGGTGACGGAGGAAGGGAGCGGCGCGACCGTCGTCGACCTCATCCGCCGGGGGCGCTGCAACCTGGTGATCAACACGCCGCACGGGTCGGGCGCGCGCACCGACGGCTACCTGATCCGGGAGGCGGCGCTCGTCGCCCGTGTTCCGTGCATCACGACGCTCTCCGGCGCGGCCGCGGCGGTGCACGCAATCGCGAATGCGAGGCGGGAGGAGTCCATGTCGCTCCAGGAGCGGATCGATGAGACGCGAGCGGCTTAGCGTCGTCGCGAACGAGCAGGTCGGGCCGTACACGCTGCTGCGGGTGCGCCGAGGCGGCATCGACCCCGGCGTGCCCGGCCAGTTCTTCATGCTCGAGGCGCCGGGACGGCTGTTGCCGCGCCCGATGAGCCTCTGTCTGGCGCCGCCGCGCGAGCTCGCGTTCCTGATCGATCCGATCGGGCCGGGCACCAAGGCGCTCTGCTCGCTCGAGGCCGTGGACGAGCTCCAGGTCCTCGGCCCGCTCGGCAACGGGTTCGAGCTCGGGGTGGAGCGGGCGCTGCTGGTCGGCGGCGGGATCGGGATCGCCCCGCTGCCGTACCTGTCCGAGCGGCTCGGGAGCCCGCCCGCCGTGCTGGGCTTCCGCTCCGACTGGCACGCCGAGGCGGCGGCCCTCGTCCCCAACGCCCAGGTCTGCGTCGAGCCGACGCTCGTGACGGAGCTGATTCCGGCGGGGCTCGACGTGCTCGCATGCGGGCCCGAGCCGATGCTCGAGGCAGTTCGCGCGATCGCCCCGAACGCGCAGGTCGCGTGGGAGGCGCCGATGGCGTGCGGCTACGGGGCGTGCTACGGGTGCGCGGTCGAGATCGACGGCGTGCTGAAGCGACTCTGCGTCGAGGGGCCGGTGCTCCGTGCTGCTTAACGCGTCAGGCTGTCTCGACGCCCTCGTCGCGCCCGACGTCGCCCGAGCGCTGGACGCGTTCGTCACCAAGACGGTGACGCCGCTGCCGCGCGACGGCAATGTGCCGGTGCGCATCGCCGAGACGGATGTCGGGATGCTCAACTCGATCGGCCTCGCCAATCCGGGCATCGACCGCTTCCTGACGAGGGTGTTGCCCCCGCTCGAGCAGCTCGGCGTGCCGGTCTGGGTCTCGGTCGGCGGGTTCGAGACCGACCACTACGCCGACCTCTGCTCGCGGCTCGACGATTACGCGAGCGTCAGTGCGATCGAGCTCAACGTGTCGTGCCCGAACGTCGAGGCGCCCGCCGAGAGCGCCGCGCAGATCGTCGCCTCCGCACGGCTTGCAACGCGCAAGCCTCTGTGGGCCAAGCTCTCGCCCGCAGTCCCGGACATCGGCGAGGTCGCGAAAGCGGCGCAGGCTGCCGGCGCCGACGGCCTCTCCCTCATCAACACGATTCGCGGGCTGAAGCTCGACACGCGAACGCTGCGTCCCGCGCTCGGCCCGGGCTACGGCGGCCTCTCGGGCCCGGCGCTCAAGCCGATCGCACTCGCCGCCGTCGCCACGTGCTACCGCGCGACCGGCATGCCGATCGTCGGCATGGGCGGTGTCCGCACGGGACTCGACGCGCTCGAGCTCGTCGCGGCCGGCGCGCGCCACGTCGCGATCGGGACAACCCTGTTTTCGGACCCCGATGCACCTGCGCGCATTCGCGTCGAGTTGCATGCAGCGGCGCAGGAACGTGGTTGGAACACATACGAAGATGCATATGCGCAAGCACATGAGCACGCGTTGTCGATGAGGACAACGTAGCTCTCAAAACACCTGCTCAGAACCATAAAACGAAGGCGCTTGACCCTCGTGTGTCGGTTGTTAGACTCCGGCGCTCATGGTGTCGCCCAAGATCCAGGCCGAGGCACCGATCCGCTCGCTCGACCAACGGATGGAAGCGCTGAAGCGCGCGAACGACATCCGCGTCCGCCGGGCCAAGTTGAAAAAGGACCTCAAGGACGGCCGC
Organism: Actinomycetota bacterium; assembly: GCA_046724095.1. Lineage (GTDB taxonomy): Bacteria > Actinomycetota > Thermoleophilia > Gaiellales > Gaiellaceae > 3-1-20CM-4-69-9. The sequence goes on from JBKOVW010000183.1 coordinate 5,723, forward strand.
GTGCAGATCGAGCAGATCCTCAGCAATCCCCCCGAGTACGTGTCGACGGCAAAGGTCTTCGACATGTTGATGGCGGTGCCGAAGTTCGGGCGGGTCAAGGCGGCGCGCTTTCTGAACATGTGCCGGATCAGCCAGTCGAAGACGGTCGGAGGGCTCTCCGACCGCCAGCGCTCCGAGCTGATTGGCCTCTTCAACCGCTAGACCGCTGGTCGTCGTGATCACCGGCACCTCCGGTGCCGGCAAGGGAACGCTCGAGAAGATCCTGCTCGAGCGCATGCCGACGTTGTTCGAGCTCGCGGTCTCCGCGACGACGCGTGAGCGGCGCCCGTCGGAGCAGGAGGGCCGCGAGTACTACTTCGTCAGCGAGAGCGTGTTCGAGCAGCGGGTGCAGGAAGGCGAGTTCCTCGAGTACGTGGACCTTCCGTGGGGCGCGCGGTCGGGGACGCTTCGTTCCGAGATCGACCGCATCCAGGCGAACGGCAAGGTGCCGCTGCTCGACCTCGAGACCGACGGCGCGGTCCGCGTGAAGGAGACGGTTCCCGGCGCGGTGACGATCTTTGTCGACGCTCCGTCGTTCGACGAGCTCGAGCGGCGTCTGCGGGATCGCGCGACCGAGAGCTCCGGCGAGATCCAGGTGCGGCTCGACCTGGCGCGCAAGCAGCACGAGCAGCGCGACCGCTTCGACTACGTGATCGTCAACGACGACGTCGAGCGCGCCGCCGACGAGCTGCAGGCGATCGTGGAGAAGGAGTTGCAGACGGCAGGTACCATGAGCCGCCCATGATCCATCCACGCATCGATGAGCTCCTGGACAACGTCGACTCGCGCTACGCGCTCGTCATCGTCGCCGCCAAGCGGGCCCGCCAGATCAACGACTACCACCACCAGCTCGGTGAGGGGATTGGATTCGAGGCGGCTCCGCCGCCTCTCGTCGAATCCCGGTCGAAGAACTACTTGACGATGTCCCTCGAGGAAGTCTCGGAGGGCAAGCTCAAGTACACATACCCGAAGAAGTAGTTCTTCGGGTATCGGGTACGGCGCTTCGCGCGGAACGCACGCGGGCTGAGCCCGCGCGCTTCTGGGTCGGTCGGCGAATGGTCGCTTCCGTGCGGTGCGAGCAGGCTTCGCGCGCTCGCAGCGCATGACTCCGGCCGTCGGCTAAGCACGGCTTAGCCTCCGGCTGTGGGCGGGCTGGTGGTTTCGGCGTTCTAAGGCAGAATTGGCTGCATGGCTCGGGTTCTTGTGGGCGTTACCGGGGGAATTGCTGCCTACAAGGCGTGCGAGCTTGTGCGGCTGCTCGTCAAGGGGGGTCACGAGGTCGTCCCGCTCGTTACGCCTGGGGCGGAGCGGTTTGTGCGCGCCGAGACCTTCTTCGCGCTTGCGCGCCGGTCGCCGGCCGACGATCTCTATGTACACCTCACGCGCGCGGAGCTGCTCGTCGTCGCGCCGCTGACCGCCAACACGCTCGCGAAGCTCGCCCATGGCGAGGCCGACAATCTCGTCACCGAGGCTGCGCTCGCACATCGCGGCCCGGTCCTGCTCGCGCCGGCGACGAACCCGCGCATGTGGGCGCATCCGGCGACGCAGGCGAACCTCGAGGCGGTGCGCGCCCGCGGCGCCGTGATCGTCGGTCCGGAGGAGGGGGAGACCGCCGAGGGGGAGTGGGGGCTCGGACGCATGGCCGAGCCGGAGCAGATCTACGCGCGCTGCCGCGAGCTGCTCGGCGAAAGCGACACGCTTGCCGGGCGGCGTGTGCTGGTAAGCGCCGGCGGGACGCGCGAGCCGCTCGACGCGGTGCGCTTTCTCGGCAACCGCTCGTCGGGGCGGATGGGCGTCGCTCTCGCCGACGTGAGCCGGAAGCGCGGCGCGGACGTGACGCTGCTCGCGGCCAACCTGACCGTCCCCGCCCCGCGGGGCGTCGAGATCGTCGAGACGCCGACCGCGGAGGCGATGCTCGAGGCGGCGCTCGCGCGCCGCGACGCCGACGTCGTGCTGATGGCTGCCGCGGTCGCCGACTACCGGCCGGCCGAACGTGTCGACGCGAAACGGCCAAAGGACGACCGGAGCTGGCGCCTCGAGCTCGAGCCCACGGCCGACGTGCTGCATTCGCTGGGCGAGCGGCGCACGAACGGCCAGGTCCTCGTCGGCTTCGCGGCGGAGACGGGGCCCGAGGGTCTCGCGCGCGCGCGCGAGAAACTGAACCGCAAACGGGTCGACCTCGTCGTCTACAACGACGTGGCACGCAGCGACATCGGCTTCGACTCCGACGACAACGAGGTCGTGCTCGTCACGGCGTCCGGGGAGCGCCGCGTGGGTAAAGGACCGAAAGACCGAATCGCCGCGACGATCGTAGATACGGCCGAGGAGCTGTTGCGTGAGCGAAGCTGAACATCGAAGCGAACGGGTCGAGGCGCCGGCCTCCGCCGAGATGGTCCAGGCGCTCGTCGACAATCTCGCGCGTGTGCTGCACGCGCCGGCGGAGACGCTCCGGCTTTGCGTGCTGTGCCTGGTCAGCGAAGGGCATTTGATCCTCGAGGACTTCCCCGGCGTCGGAAAGACGATGCTGGCGAAGGCGCTCGCCCGCTCGCTCGACGTCTCGTTCTCGCGCATGCAGTTCACGCCGGACCTGCTGCCCTCGGACGTGACCGGCGTGAACGTCTTCGACCAGCGCTCGAACGAGTTCGAGTTCAAGCCGGGACCGGTGTTCGCGAACCTCCTGCTCGTCGACGAGATCAACCGCGCCTCACCGAAGACGCAGGCGGCGCTGCTCGAGTGCATGCAGGAGCAGCAGGTGACGATCGACGGCGTCTCGTACGAGCTGGCCCGGCCGTTCATGGTCATGGCGACGCAGAACCCGATCGAATACGAGGGGACGTATCCGTTGCCGGAGGCGCAGCTCGACCGGTTCACGATGCGCATCTCGATCGGCTACCCGCCGCTTTCGCAGGAGGCGCAGATGCTGACCGAGCAGACGGCGGACCCGCCGCTCGACGCGCTCGAGCCGGTCGCGAGCGCCGCGGACGCGATCGCCCTCGCCGACGACGCGAAGGGGATCTACGTCGAGGAGAGCCTCAACCGCTATGTCGTCGCCTTGCTGCGCGCGACGCGCGGCGACTCTCGTCTGTATCTCGGCGCGAGCCCCCGTGCCGGGATCGCGCTGCTGCGCGTTGCGAAGGCGCGCGCGCTCGCAGCCGAACGCACGTTCCTCGAACCCGACGACGTAAAAGCGGTTGCCGTCGCCGTCCTCTCGCATCGCCTGATCCTCGCGCCCGAAGCGCGCTCCAGCGGTCTGACGGGAGAGCAGATCGTGCGCGAGACGCTCGAGAAGACTCCCGTTCCGGTCTAGTGACATGCTGACCACGCGCGGGCGCTGCGTCCTCGGGCTCGGCCTCGGCGTGTACCTCGCAGCCTGGGCGTTCGGCTCGAAGCCGCTGTACCCGGTCGCGACGGGGCTCCTGCTCGTGGTCGCGCTCGCGTGGGTCTGGGTGCGGCTCGCGAACCGTCCGTTCCGCATGCAGCGCGGCTGGGGAGACAACGAGCACCTCGAGGGCGACGACGTGCCCGTCGTCGTGCAGCTCAACGCCTCCGCGACTGTGCCGCCGGCGGCCGCGACGCTCGTCGAGCGTGTCGGCCGTCTCGGCGAGCAGCGGCATGCGCTACGTCGGAACGGGCGCCGCCTGAGCGTGCGCTACTTCCTCAAGACGCTGCCGCGCGGGCGCTACACCTTCGACGACGTGCGGGTGGAGGTCGCGGACCCGTTCGGGCTCGAGCGTGTCGCCCTGCCGCTCCCCGCGCCCGGCGCCCTCCTCGTGTACCCGCGGCTGGTGCGCCTGAGCAGCCTCTTCTCGGAGACGGGAGCTGTCTCGCACGACGGCCGACGGCTGCTCCTGCGCCGCCAGAGCGGCTTCGAGCTCCACGGTGTGCGCGAGTACGCACAGGGGGAGTCGCTGCGACGTGTGCACTGGCGCTCGACTGCGCGCCGCGGCCAGCTGATGGTGAAGGAGTTGGAGGACGCGCCGCGCGACGAGATCGCGGTGCTGCTCGACGCGGACGCGGCCGCCGTCGTCGGCGACAGCTTCGACGTGCAGGTTCGGGCCGCCGGCTCGATCCTCGAGTCGTACGTCCGGCGCGGACGGCGTGCCGTCCTGGTCGTCAATTCCGAGCGCCGCGACGTGCAGCAGGTGCACTCGGCTGCTGCGGACTGGCGGCGCGCGTTCGAGCTGCTCGCGGCCGCCGAGCCGACGGGCCGCTCCAGCGCCGCACGACTGCTCGCCGAGCACGACGGCGCCGCGGTGCGGGCACTCGAGCTTGCGGTCGTGACGGCGCGCCTCGAGTCCTCGCTCGTCGACCGCCTCGTGCAGCGCGCCGTATCGCACCGCAAGGTCTCGGTCGTCTACGTCGACCCGACCAGCTTTAACGGCGGGCGGCGCCGGCCAGAGCCGCTGCTGCTTCGCCTGCACAACGCCGGAATCCCGGTCGCTACCGCCCGCGCGGGGGACGATCTCGCGGCCGTGCTCGAAGGGTCTGCGGCGCCGGAGGCAGCGCATGCGTAGGACGGCGATCCTCTCGGGTGTCACGGGGCTCGTGATCGCCGTCGACTGGCTGCGCTTCGAAGAGCCGCGGTCGGGCGGCGGCCGGCCGTTCGTGCTCGTGCTGCTTGCGATCGCGCCGGCGCTCGTGCGTCCGCTTCGGGCGCGGCTCTGCGCCGTTGCAGTGGCGGCCTTCTTCGCCGTGTGCGTGGCCTTCTCGGCTCCGCCGCTGCATGTCGGCCGGGCGGGCGTGCGCTTCGAGCGCGGTTTCCTCGACTTCTACGACTACCGGCTTCCGTTCGACCCGCGCGAGCTCCACCGCATGCACGAGGTCGTCCTGATCGCGATCTTCGCGTTCACCCTGGCAGTGGCCCTGGCGGTGGCGGCGCGCAGGGCGGTGCCGGCGGTGATCGCCTTCCTGGTCGGCGCCGGGTGGCCGGCGACGCTGCTCGCCGGCGGCAACGAGCTCGGCCGCGGCGTCGTCATCCTGGCGGTCGCGCTGCTGCTGCTGGCGGGGCTGACCGAGCGTCCGAGCCGCCTCGCTGTCGGTGCCGCTGCCGTTGTGATCTTCGGTGCGTTCGCGCTCTCGAGCTCGGCTGCGGTCGCAAAGGACGCGTTCCTCGACTGGCAGCACTGGGATTTCTACACACGTCCGGCGAACCCGGTCAGCGTCCAGTACGTCTGGGACGCGAACTACAACGGCGTGCGCTTTCCGAAGAAGGTGACGACCGTCCTGTCGATCCAGGCGCCGCGCCGGCCGATGTACTGGCGTGCGACCGTGCTCGACCACTTCGACGGGACGCGTTGGCGGCAAAGCCTCTCGCGCTCGACACAGGCCGAGCGGAGCGCACTCCTGCCGAGTGGTGTGGAGGATCAGCGCAAGTGGATCCGCCAGGACGTGACCGTGCGCGCCCTCGAGGACAACCACCTCGTCGGAGCGAGCATTCCCGTTGCGTACAACATCAGCGAGCCTGCCGCCGGAGCCGGCGACGGCGTGGTCAGGGTCGTCGACGGGCTCCATCGCGACCAGCGCTACTCGATCTGGAGCTTCGTCGCGCGGCCGACGCCCGCGCAGCTCGTGCGCATCCCGGCCGTGTATCCGCGCGAGTTGACGAAACCCGGCGGCGAGCTCGAGCTTGCCGGCCGCGTGAATGCTCCGTCATTCTCGGCGCCGGGGCGCGAGCAGCGGATGTTCGCGCTGCTGACCGGGCGTCTGCAGCCGTACGCAGAACTGTACGACCGTGCGCGGGCGGTGGCGGGGCAGACCCGGTCGCCATACGCCGCGGCGGTTGCGCTCGAACGGTGGTTCCGCGTCACCGGCGGCTTCACCTACTCGGAGCAGCCGGGCGCGACGCCGGGGCTGCCGCCCCTCGTGGGGTTCGTCGTCGACACGCGCACCGGGTACTGCCAGCACTTCGCGGGCGCAATGGCGCTGATGCTGCGGCTGCTCGGGATCCCGGCCCGCGTCGCGGCCGGCTTCGTGCCGGGGCATTACAGCAACGGAACGTGGACGGTCACCGACCACGACGCGCACACGTGGGTCGAGGCATGGTTCCCGCGCTACGGGTGGCTGCCGTTCGACCCCACCCCGGGCCGGGGACGGCTGAGCGGCACGTACAGCTCGACCTCCGTCGGCTTCGACCCGACGGCGGCGGCGAAGCTGCTCGCGGGGGTGGTCAAGGGCGGCGAGGTGTTCGGCGGCGCGGCGCCCGGGATCATCGGCCACGACGACCGGATCCGGACGCCGCGGTCCGCGGCGGACGTAGCCGTGCGCGGCCTGGAGGCCCCTCCGCCCGTGGAGCATCACTCGCCGAGCCTGCTGTTCTTCCTGTTCCTGCTCGCCGCTGGTGTGGCCGCAGTGATCGTGCTGCTCAAGCTCGTGCGCCGGAAGGTGCGGTATCTGACGCGCGACCCGCGCCGGATCGCGTCCGCCTGCGCACAGGAGCTCGCCGAGTTCCTCCAGGACCAGCGCGTCGTGTCCTCGCGGGCGACGACGCTGCACGAGCTGGGGGACGCGATCACCGAGCGCTTCGGGGTCGATGCCGATCCCTTCGCCAATGCCGCCGCGGCCGCACGCTACGGGCCGCAGGCCGGCGCGCGCGCTGCCGCCGCGCGTGCACGGGCCGAGCTACGCGAGCTGAAGCGGAAACTGCGGCGCGGGCTCTTCGTGCTCGATCGCGCACGCGGGGTCGTCTCCGTGCGCTCGCTCGGTCTCGGCTGACCGTGGACGGCGTCGTGATGGCGGCCGGGCTGGGCACCCGGCTGCGGCCGCTGAGCGAGCGTTGGGCGAAACCCGTGCTGCCGATCGGCGGCCGGCCGGTGATCGCCATGCTGCTGCGCGAGCTGGCCGCGGCCGGCTGCGAGCGCGTCTGGGTGGTGACGGGCCATTTGGCCGAGCAGGTCGAAAGGCTCGTCGGCGACGGCTCGGCATTCGGCGTCGGGGTGCGCTTCGTGCACCAGCCGGACGTGCTCGGATCCGCCGACGCGGTGCGGCGGGCGCTCGACGACGGCGCCGAGGTTCCGGCGGTCGTCTCCGCCGCCGACACCGTGTTCGCGGCCGGCGACGTCGGGCGCTTCGCGGCTGCGTTTGCGGCCTCGGGCGCGGCGGGCGCGGTCGCCGTGCGGACCGTTCCTGGACGAGAGTCCGGCCGGCCGGGCGTTGGGCGGGAGGGCGCCCGGGTCGTGCTGATGCGGGACGAAGACCCGGCGTCGGTGTGGACTCCGGCGCCGCTCTGGGGCCTGGGCGGTGCCGTGGCCGCGCGGCTGTGCCTCGACCGGCCGCCGTACGAGCTCGGGAACGCCTACCAGACGGCGATCGACGACGGGGAGGCGGTTACCGCGGTCGAGATCGGGAAGACGCGGGATTTGACGGATCCGCTTGACTTGGTGGAGGAGAACTTTCCGTATCTGAGAGCGACATGAGCGAGACCTACGACCTCTTCCAGCAGGGACAAGCGCATCTCCGCAAGGGCCGCGCCGCCCAGGCGACCGTCGCCCTCGAGAAGGCCAAGCGGCGCGAGCCGCGCAAGGCGTCGATCCGCGAGGCGCTCGGGATCGCGTACCTCCGGATCCAGCGCTACGAGGAGGCCGAGGAGGAGTTCCGCGTCATGCTCGAGCTCTCGCCGGCCGACCACTACGCGCACTACGCGCTCGGCCGGGCGCTCGAGAAGCAGGGGAAGGATGCCGAGGCGAACGGCCATTACAAGCTCGCGAGCTCGCTCCGCCCGCAGGACGAGCACTACGCCTCGCGCATTCTGGACCTGAACCAGCCGGGTTCCGACGAGCCGGAGTAAAGAGGCACCGAATCGGCGCGCGGACGTCACAGACGCGTGCGTGATTCTCGGATAGCGTCGACCGCAGTTGGGAGGTGGGTGAACCCCCCTCCCGGGTGGGGCCGCGCGCGCGCGCGTCCGCGCGTGTAACCAGACGGCGGCGATGTGAAGATCAGGGCGATGCGTGCGGTCTGCCAGCGCGTCTCCCGGGCGCGGGTCACGGTTGCCGGCGAGACCGTCGGCGCGATCGGCGCGGGCCTGGTCGTCCTACTCGGCGTGTCCCGCGCGGACGAGGCCGCCGACGCCGAGCGGATAGCCGCCAAGGTCGCCCGCCTCCGTGTCTTCGAGGACGAGGCAGGGAAGTTCGCGCATAGCGTGCTCGACGTCGCCGGCGCGGCGCTCGTCGTCAGCCAGTTCACCCTGATCGCCGATACGCGGAGGGGAAATCGCCCGAGCTTCACGGAAGCGGCCCCTCCCGACCGAGCGCAGCCGCTATACGAAGCGTTCTGCACGGCACTCGAACGCGAGGGAGTCCCCGTCGAGCGCGGTATCTTCGGAGCCCGCATGGCGGTCGAGCTCGTCAACGACGGGCCCGTAACGATCGTGCTCGAGTAGCTGCTTGCTATCCTGCTGAGACCACATTTCGAGCAGTTCGCGAAATGGGCCTGCGGGCCCATTTTTTGTGAGGACAGGAACGATGGCAGCCACACACGACAAGGAACGACAGCTGACCCGGGAGATCACCCCGAAGGTCGAGGGTGCCCTGCCGGGCACCGAGGTCCTTGCCGTGGAGCTGACCAGCCCCGAGCGGTTCACGGTCTACGTCGACCATGTCGGCGGCGTCGACCACGCCCTCTGCGAGCGCGTGACCAACGTTCTTCGCGACTACCTGCGCGACTACTCGGTCGACGTCTCGTCTCCGGGGATCGAGCGGCCGCTTCGCAAGCAGTCGCATTTCCGCAACGCTGTCGGGCGCCGCGTGGCGCTTCGCACGGAGGGGCGCAATCGCGTCCGCGGCGAGGTCGTCGCCGCCGGCGAGCGCAGCGTCACCGTGAGGATGGACGGCGAATCCATTGACGTCCCGTACGACTCGATCGTCCGGGGCAACCTGATCGAGGAAGTGGGGGCGAGATGACGCAAGAGATCGTCGACGCAGTCAGAGACATCGAACGCGAGAAGGGGATCGAGAGCGGGACGCTGGTGTCCGCGCTCGAGGATGCCCTCCTCGCCGCGTACAAGAAGACGCCGGGCGCGTCGCGCCATGCCACCGTCGAGATCGACGAGCAGGGTGACTTCCGTGTGTACTCGATCGAGCTGCCGCCCGACATCGAGGAGCGCTTGCTCGACGAGGCGCGCGAGCGCGCGCTCGAGGAGCTCGAGCGCATCGAGGCCGAGAACGGCGAACGCTCGCACACGCTGCTCTCCGACGACGACCTCGACGTCGACTGGTCGGACGTTCCGGCCGATCAGATCAAGCGCGAGGACGTCACGCCGGAGAACTTCGGCCGCATCGCGGCCCAGACCGCGAAGCAGGTGATCCTGCAGCGGATCCGCGAGGCCGAGCGGATGATGATGTACGACGAGTACAAGGATCGCGAGAGCGAGGTCGTGACGGGCATCGTCCAGCAGGCCGGCGACCGCAACAACGTGCTCGTCGACCTCGGCAAGGTCGAGGCGCTGCTGCCGCGCTCCGAGCAGGTCGACGGCGAGCGCTACGAGCAGGGCTCGCGGATCAAGGCCGTCATCACGGAGGTCCGGTCCGGGACGAAGGGGCCGCAGGTGATCCTTTCGCGCCGCGACCCGGAGTTGATCAAGACGCTCTTCGAGCTCGAGGTTCCCGAGATCGCCGACGGTCTCGTCGAGATCCGCGGCGTCGCCCGCGAGCCGGGCTACCGCTCGAAGATCGCGGTCGAGTCGCATGCGCAGGGCGTCGACCCCGTCGGCGCGTGCGTCGGCCCGCGCGGCTCGCGCGTGCGCATGGTCGTGTCCGAGCTCCGCGGCGAGAAGATCGACATCATCCCCTGGAACCCCGAGCCGGCGCGCTTTGTCGCGAAGGCGCTCTCGCCCGCACGCGTGCGCGAGGTCTTCGTCGACGACGAGACGAAGGAAGCGACGGTCATCGTGCCGGACGACCAGCTCGCGCTGGCGATCGGCAAGGAAGGGCTCAACGCACGGCTCGCCGCGCGCCTGACCGGGTGGAAGGTGGACATCCAGTCGGACACGGAGTTCGCCCAGGCGGAGGCTGCCGCCGCGTACGGCGGCGGCGAGGGCGAGGAGTTCACCGGTCGCTGCGCGGCGGTGCTCTCCAACGGCAAGCGCTGTCCGAACGAGGCGCTGCCCGGCTCGCGCTACTGCGGCCTGCCGGCGCACCAGGAACTGGCGCTGCACGACACCGACGACACCGAGCCGATCGAGACGCAGGACGAGCCGGCGCTCGAGATCCGCTCAGACCTGGAGCCTCCCGAGGCGGAGAGCATCGGCCCGGAGAGCCTCCCCGCCGAGAGCGGGGAGCCGCTCGACTCGGAGGCGCCTGCCGACATAGCCGCCACCCACGGACCCGACGCGACCGAGATCGCCGCCGAGGAGGGTGAGGTCGACCTGGACGTGTCGCATCCGGCCACGGCTCCGCCGGACGAAGTCCCGGCCGGGATCCCGGTCGAGCACGAGGAAGGCGGCGAGGGCGCGCCTTCTGCGTGACCGAGCCGGTCAGGAGCTGCGTCGGCTGCGGTCGGAAGGCGCCGCAGAACGAGCTGCTCCGGTTCGTCGCGAGGGACGGACGGCTCGTTCCGGGCGCTCGGGAGCCTGGCCGCGGGGCGTACACCTGCCGCCGGCTCTCCTGCTTCGAGCGGGCTGTGGCCCGGCGAGCCTTCAATCGGACCCTGAGGCGGAACGTCCGGGTCGAACCAGAACTGTCATCTCTCTACACTTGAACCCGTAATGGCAAACGAATCAGGATCGAACAGGCCGAATCGGCCCATGCGGCCCCGTCAGGGAGGCCCCGGCGCCCGCCGGAAGCGGCGCGTGATCATCGACAACGCGGCCGCCCGGCCGCGCGACGCCCGTCAGCAGCAGCGCGAGCGCGAGGCGTCCCGCCCGAAGCAGCCGCGCGAGGTCGCGCCCGTCACGGGCCCCGTCTCGGTCGAGTCCGGGCTGACCGTTCGTGACCTCTCGCAGGCACTCGGGGTGCCTGCGCCCAAGATCATCATGTTCATGATGGGCCTCGGGAAGGCCGTCACGATCACGCAGTCACTGGGTGACGACGAAGTCGAGCTCATTGCGGCCGAACTGGCGCCCGAGCGCGAGCTGACGATTCGGCACGCGGCCGACGAGGACGAGGAGCCCGAGGTCTTCGAGGACAGCGAGGCCGACCTCGAGGCGCGCCCGCCGGTCGTCACGATCATGGGACACGTCGACCACGGCAAGACGACGCTGCTCGATGCGATCCGCGAGACGTCCGTCGTCGAGACGGAGGCGGGGGGGATCACGCAGCACATCGGCGCCTATCAGGCGGAGCACGACGGGCGGAAGATCACGTTCCTCGACACGCCGGGCCACGAGGCGTTCACGGCAATGCGCGCGCGCGGAGCGAAAGTCACGGACATCGCCGTCCTCGTCGTCGCCGCCGACGACGGCGTCATGCCGCAGACGAAGGAGTCGATCTCGCATGCGCGCGCGGCCGAGGTGCCGATCGTCGTCGCAGTGAACAAGATCGACGTCGCCGACGCCGACCCGAACCGCGTCCGGAACGAGCTCTCGACCGAGGGCCTGCAGCCGGAGGAGTGGGGCGGCACGACGCAGTTCTCCGACGTGTCCGCGAAGCAGGGCCAGAACCTCGACGACCTGCTCGAAAAGGTGCTGCTCGTCGCCGACGCCGAGCTCGAGCTGAAGGCGAACGCGAAGGTCGAGGCATCCGGGCCGATCATCGAGTCACGCCTCGACGTCGGCCGCGGCCCCGTCGCCACGATGCTCGTTCATCGCGGCACGCTCCACGTCGGTGACGCGGTCGTCGCCGGCGATGCGTGGGGCAAAGTGCGCGCGCTCTACAACTTCCGCGGCGACAAGGTGAAGGACGCGCGGCCGGGAGAACCGGTCGAGATCCTCGGCTTCGACAAGCCGCCGCCCGCCGGCGAGCTCTGCCGGGTCGTCGAGAACGAGCGTCGCGCGCGCGATTTCGCGAATGCGCGGGGCGAGCGCCTCCGCCGCGAGCAGCTCGCGCAGGCCTCGCGCGGCGTGTCCATCGAGCATTTGTTCGAGCAGATGCAGGCGGGCGCGGTTCGCGACCTCAACCTCGTGCTCAAGGGCGACGTCGTCGGCTCGGTCGAGGCCGCGGTCTCGGAGCTCGGGAAGATCCAGCATCCGGAGGTGCGCGTCAACGTCATCCACCAGGGCGTCGGCGGCATCACCGAAAACGACATCATGCTTGCGTCGGCCTCGGGCGCGACAGTCGTCGGCTTCAACGTGCGGCCCAACGCCGAGGCGCGCGCGCTCGCCGAGCGCGAGGGTGTCGAGATCCGCACCTACCGCGTCATCTACCAGCTGACCGAGGACATCGAGCAGGCGCTCGTCGGAATGCTGCGACCGGTCGAGACCGAGGAGACGCTCGGCGAGGCCGAGGTGCGCGCGCTCTTCAAGGTCTCGCGGCTCGGGACGATCGCGGGCTGCATGGTCACGAGCGGGCTGATCCGCCGCGGCGCGCAGGTGCGCGTCGTTCGCGACGGCACCGTCATCCACGAGACGACGATCGCGCAGCTCAAGCGCTTCAAGGACGACGCCCGCGAGGTGACCGAGGGCTTCGAGTGCGGCATTCTCCTCGACGGCTTCAACGACGTGAAGGAAGGCGACATCCTCGAGGCGTACGAGACCCGCGCCGTCGAGCGCACGACGCTCGACGAGCCGGCGCCGGCCGCGACAACCTAGTCGCGACCGCGGGCGTGAGCTCGGGCTACGTCGGGATCCTGAGCGTCGAGCTGCACTTTCCCGAGGCAGGGTCGCTCAAGGGGAAGCGCAAGTTCGTGAAGTCCGCGAAGGCGCAGCTGCAGAACCGGTTCGGGGTCTCTGTCGCCGAGGTGGACCATCACGATTTGTGGCAGCGCGCCCGACTGACGATGTCGTGCGTCACCCGGGAGTATCGTGAGGCCGAGCAGCTCCTCGACGAGGCGGAGCGCTATCTCTCGGGTCAGGAGTTCGAGCTGGTCCGTGCCGACCGCGACGTCGTCAGCGTCGAGTAGAAGGAGCAGCGATGGCCGACCGCATGCGACGTGTGAACGAATCCATCCGGCAGGTGCTGTCGGAGGGCGTCGGGCAGCTCAAGGATCCGCGGATCGGGTTCGTGACGGTAACCGGGGTCGAGACGTCCCCGGACCTCCGTCACGCGCGGGTGTTCGTCTCGGTCCTGGGCGCCGAACGGAAGCGGGAGCAGACGCTCGTCGGACTGCAGGCCGCGCACTCGGTCCTGCAGGCGCAGCTCGCGCGTGAGTTGCGAATGAAGCGAACTCCGCAACTGGCGTTCGAATACGATCCGTCGGTCGAGCGCGGCGTCCGCATGACGAAACTCATCGATGAACTCGCCCCAGACGACAGCGAGTGAGCTGACAGCGGTCGCCGACGCGATCCGCGGCCACGAACGCTTCGTCGTCACGACCCACGAAAACCCGGACGGCGACGCTCTCGGGTCGCTGCTGGCGACGAAGCTGGCGCTCGACCAATTGGGCAAGGACTCGGTGATGGTGCTCTACGGCGACGCGCCGCTCCCGGGCGAGTACGCCTTCATGCCGCTCGCCGAGCTGCAGCGTCGCTGGCCCGACGACGTCTCCGAGCGGGTCCTGCTCGCCGTGGACTGCGCGAACGAGAGCCGGATCGCTGATCCCGAGGTGCTCGGACGCGTGCCGCTCTCCGTCGACGTCGACCATCACCACGACAACACGCGCTTCGGACGGATCAACCTGATCGTCGCGGACGCGTCGTCGACCGGCGAGGTGCTGCGCGACCTCTTCCGCGAGCTCGACGTGGAGCTGACCCCCGATATCGCCGAGGCGCTCTACATCGCGCTCGTCACGGACACCGGGCGTTTCCAGTACACGAACACGACGCCGAAGGCGCTCCGTCTCGCGGCCGAGCTCGTCGAGGCCGGTGCCGACGTGCATCGCATCTTCCAGGGCGTGTACGAATCGGTGCAGTTCGCGAAGCTGAAGCTGCTCGCGCGTGCGCTCGAGCGCGCGCAGGTGTACGAAGGCGGCCGCATCGTCGTGTCGTACCTGCTGCGCACGGACTTCACGGACGTCGGCGCGGCGGAGCCATACTCGGAGGGGATCATCGACTACCTGCGCGCGGTCGAGGGAGCGGACATGGCGGTGCTGATCCGCGAGCCGCCGCGGCAGGACGGACCGACGCGGCGGGTCAGCCTGCGCGCGAGCGTGGATGAGCTCGACGTGTCGGCGATCGCGCGCAAGTCCGGCGGCGGCGGGCACCGCCAGGCGGCCGGCTTCTCGAGCGAGGCGTCGATCGACGAGATCACGGACTTCGTCCGCCGGGAGTTTCTTGCCTCCGCGCGGGCTTGACCCTACGGGGATCGTCCTCGTGGACAAGCCGGCGGGACCGTCCTCGTTCGCAATCGTGGCCGATCTGCGCCGGCGCACGGGCGCCCGGACCGGACATGCGGGAACTCTCGACCCTTTCGCCACAGGCCTGTTGCTCTTGTTGTCCGGAAGGGCAACTAAGCTGGCCTCGTGCTTCGTGGGGCTCGACAAGCGTTACGTCACGGACGTCGACCTGTCGGCGCGGACCTCGACCGGCGACCCCGAGGGGCCGATCGTCGAACAACGAGAGCCGCCCTCGCGCGGCGAGCTCGACGTCCGGCTCGCGGCCCTCCGCGGGGAGGTGGAGCTGCCGATTCCGGCCGCCTCGGCGGTGAAGATCGGCGGCGAGCGCGCATACAAGCTGGCGCGGCGCGGCGTCGAGGTGCAGATGCCGACGCGGCGCTCGCGGATCAGCGCGCTCGACGTCATCACGTATAGCGAGGGAACCGTCAGGCTCGACCTCCGTGTCAGCTCGGGGACCTACGTGCGGGCGGTGGCCGACGCGCTCGGCGGCCACTGCCGGACGCTTCGGCGCCTCGAGATCGGGCCATTCTCGGTCGACGAAGCCGATCCGGAGCGCTTCCTCCCGCCCGACGAAGCGCTGGCGCGGCTGTGATCGTCGCCCACCGCGTCGAGGAGCTCGTCGAGGGGCCACGCACGGTCGCGATCGGCAGCTTCGACGGTGTCCACCGTGGCCACCGCCGCGTGCTCGACACGGCGGGCGCCATCGGGGACTCGACCACGGTCGTGACCTTCTGGCCGCACCCGCGTCTGGTGCTCGGGAACCAGGTCGAGCTCCTGTCGACGCTCGAGCGGCGCCTCGAGCTGCTCGAATCGGCCGGGGTCGACGAGGTGCTCGTCGTCGACTTCACTCCGGCCGTCGCGGC
>JBKOVW010000368.1:0-8138 GCA_046724095.1 Actinomycetota bacterium
GCACTGGTGCGGCAGCAGCGGAGCGTCGGTCGCCGCGACGCCGATGATCGAGCCCCACTCCCCGGGCGGCTGCGGCGTCGGGACGCGGTCGCCGAGCCGCTCGCCCACGGGGATGCCGTCGACGCGAAAGCGACTGCGCCGCCCGTAGTTCGCCTGCACGAGGACGCCGACGGTGTGTGCGCCGACGAGTCGCGACGACGTCCCGATCCCACCTTTGAGCTCGTGGCAGATCATCCCGGTCCCGCCGCCGACGTTGCCTTCCGCGACGTCCGCGGACGCGGCGGCGAAGGCCGCCTCGACGTGCTCGGCGGTCACGCGCTGCGCGCGGATGTCGTTGAGGAAGCCGTCGAAGGTCTCGCCGACGACAGGAAGCGACCAGGCATCGTCGTCAGCTGACCGTGCCGCGATCGCGTCGCGAACAATGCCGACACTGAACGTGTTCGTGATGCCGATGGGGGTCGTCAGCAGCCCCGACTCCCGCACCCACTCGAGCCCGGTCAGCTCGCCGTTGCCGTTCAGGCGGTGGCACCCGGCGAAAAGCGGGGTCTCCGGCGGAACGATGACCGTCACGCCGGTGCGTATGTCGTGGCCTTCGATCAGCGTCGAGTGGCCGACGAACACACCCTCGACGTCGCTGATCGCGTTGCGCTGGCCGGGCTCCTCCTCGCCGATCGTGATGCCAAGGTCTCGTGCGCGCACGGCAAAACCCTATTAGGGTTTCGCAGACTCCTAAGCAAGGGGCTTGGGGGAGAGACAAGGGGGGAGTGCATGCACGTGCGATTCAGGGTGCTCCTGCTCGCCTTGATCGCGGCCGCCGCATTCGTTGCGGGTGCGACCGCGTCCACGAGTAGCAGTGCAGGTGCTGGGGCGAACTACATCGTTCTCTACAAGGGCTCGGCTGTCCCGAAGGACGCGGCGGCCACCATCGCGGCGGCGGGCGGAAGCCTGGTCTATTCCTACGACCAGATCGGCGTTGCGATCGCGAGCTCGAGCGACGCCTCGTTCCGGCAGAACCTGCTGAAAGACAGCCGGATCGAGAACGCGTCGGCGACAGCGGGCTTTGCAACGCAGTTGCCCAACGAGCAGGTGGAGGCGGGGGATGGGCTGGACGGCGCTTTGCCGAGCAGTCCGGCAACCGAGGATCCGCTCTTCAACCTGCAGTGGGACATGGCGCAGATTCGCACGCCCGAAGCCCACGCGATCACGGGCGGGAGCCCGTCGGTGCTGGTCGGGGACATCGACACCGGCCTCGACTACACCCATCCGGATCTCGCAGCAAATGTCTCCGATGCGAACAGCGTCAACTGTGTCAGCGGCGCGCCTGTTCAGGGCAAGGTCGCGGCGAACGACGACAACGGCCATGGAACGCACACGGCCGGCACGATCGCAGCTGCCTCGAACGGTATCGGCATCGTCGGCGTCGCGCCGAACGTGAAGATCGCCGGCATCAAGGCGGGCAACGCGGCGGGCTTCTTCTTCCCTGAAGCGGTCATCTGCTCGTTCGTCTGGGCGGCGACGCATCACTTCGACGTCACGAACAACAGCTACTTCGCGGACCCGTATCTCTTCAACTGCCGGAACGACCCGACGCAGCGGGCGATCTGGAAGGCGGAGTCACGTGCGATCGGGTACGCGGAGTCGAACGGCGTCAGCGTCGTCGCGGCGATGGGCAACGAGAGCGAGGATCTCGCGCATCCGACTGTCGACGCGACAAGCCCGGATGACGCGACACCCGAGACGCGTGACGTCACGAACGCGTGCGTCGTGATTCCTGTCGAGGTCCCGGGTGTGATCGGCGTGACGGCGACCGGGAGCATGGAGCAGACGGACGGCGACAGCAGTCCCGACTATCTGAAGTCGTTCTATTCGAGCCTCGGCATCGGCGTGACGCAGGTTGCGGCGCCGGGCGGCGATTCGCGCTATCGCAACCCGGCAATCACTCCCGCGCCGGGGAACGGCCGGGTCCTCTCGACCTACCCGGCGAGCCGGCCGTGCTCGCGCAAGGTCACGGACGGGGCCGCGGTGTACTGCTATCTGCAGGGAACGTCGATGGCGTCGCCGCACGCGGCCGGCGTCGCCGCGCTCATCGTCAGTCAGTACGGCCATATGGCGCCGGGGAAGGTGAAGGCCTACCTGACTCAGACGGCGGATCCACAACCGTGCCCGACGGCTTTGCCCGCGAACTACGCGGAAGTCTTCGGGGTCGGCACGCAGACGGGGAAGTTCTATCCGTGCCAAGGCGGTCCGGGGAACAATTCCTGGTATGGCAGCGGGCGAGTGGACGCGCTCAACGCGGTCACCGCACACTGAGCCGCATCGCGAGGGGCCGGTCTTGCACCGGCCCCTCGCTAGACTCGAATCGATGGCGCAAACGGAGGAACGGCGGGAGCTCTGGGGGAACGAGACGAGTAAAGCGGTGGCCAACTTCCCCGTCTCCGGCCAGCCGATCCCGCCCGCCGTCGCGCGCTGGCTCGGTCGCATCAAGGCGGCCGCAGCACGCGTGAATGCCGAGCTGGGGCTGCTCGACGAGGACAAGGCGCAGCGCATCGCCGAAGCGGGCGACCGCATCGCCGCCGGCGAGCTCGACGACCAGTTCCCGATCGACGTGTTCCAGACGGGATCGGGGACGTCGTCGAACATGAACGCGAACGAGGTGATGGCCGCGCTCGCCGGCGACGACGTGCACGCGAACGACGACGTGAACATGGGCCAGTCCTCGAACGACGTGTTCCCGTCGGCGGTCCATCTCGCCGCGCTCGACGAGCTCACCAATGACCTGCTGCCCGCGCTCGACAAGCTGGCGTCGTCGTTGCAGGCGAAGGCGACCGAGTTCGACGACGTCGTCAAGTCGGGACGCACGCATCTGATGGACGCCGTCCCGGTGACGCTCGGCCAGGAGTTTGGCGGCTACGCCGCGCAGGTGCGCCAGGGATCCGAGCGCATCAAGGCCACGCTCGGGCGCGTCGGCCAGATTCCGCTCGGCGGCACGGCCGTCGGGACCGGTCTCAACACGCACCCTGAGTTCGCCGAGCGGGTGCGGCGCAAGCTCTCGGGGGAAACGGGGCTGACGATCTCCGCACCGGCCGACCCGTTCGAGGCGCAGGCCGCACGCGACGGGCTCGTGGAGGCCTCGGGCGCGCTGAAGACGCTCGCCGTCTCGCTGACGAAGATCGCCAACGACCTGCGCCTGATGGGCTCGGGCCCGCGCGCCGGGCTTGCCGAGATCTTCCTGCCCGAGCTGCAGAAGGGGAGCTCGATCATGCCGGGGAAGGTGAACCCCGTCATCCCGGAGGTCGTGACGCAGGTCTCGGCACAGGTGATCGGAAACGACGCGGCGATCACCGTCGGCGGGATGCAGGGGCACTTCGAGCTGAACGTGTTCGTGCCTCTGCTGGCGCGCAACCTGCTGGACTCGATCAAGCTGCTCTCTGCCGCCTCCCGGCTCCTCGCCGAGAAGTGCGTCGACGGGATCGAGGCGAACCGGGAGGCCTGCGAGCGCTACGCGGAGCTGACGCTGTCGGCTGCGACGGCGCTCAACCCCTATATCGGCTACGACGCCGCGACCGAGATCGTCAAGGAAGCCGCCTCGAGCGGCCGGTCGCTGCGCGACGTCGCACGGGAGCGTGGGGTCGGCGAGGACGTTCTCGACAAGGCGCTCGACTACCGCGCCATGGCGAAGCCGCAGAGCTCCTAAAGGAGCTTCCTACATTGACATTGCTTCGTCGGTGGGGCGGGCCGTTCTTCATCGGCGGCACAGGCGACAACCTGCTGGGCACGTGCGGAGGGGCGAGTCACGGGCCGGGCGGCCGGACCGCCGGACCGCCCTCGCCAACTGGTCGACGCGGATCAGCAAGTTCACCCCGTAAGACCGGGAACGTCGACTGATCGGAGAGGGCCGGCCGCAAGCCGGCCCTCTCGTTTGCGTTTACTCTGTGTATGCCGATGCGCATGGTCGTCCTGGTCTCGGCGATCGCCCTGCTCTTGACAGCAGGCGCGCAGGCAGCGACGCCACGAGGCACGCTGACCGGAGTCGTCATGCGCGGCCCGGTCACGCCGATGTGCGCGCTCGAGCAGCCGTGCGACGAGCCGGCGGCGAACGTGACGCTCCTCTTCACGCGGAACGGCTCCGTGTTGGGCCGAACGGTCACGAACACGAACGGTCACTACAGGGTCCGCCTGCCAGCCGGCGGGTACCTCGTGCGTCGTCCTTCGGCGGCGGCGCCTGATCGAAAGCTCGATCCGAACCGGGTGCGCGTCTTCAAGGCGCAGACCACTCGCGTCGACTTCTCGATCGACACCGGCATTCGGTAGTCACCGCGGTCCCTCGCAACGCTCCCGCCTGGACGGTCGAGAGAGGTCCGGATATCTTGGGCCCACGGAAGTGGGGGCTCGGCTGGGGGGCACCGCCGGGCCTAGGTCTACAGAAGGGGAGAGAATGCGTTCAAACCGCCTTTGGAAAGCGGTGCTCGCCCTGTCGCTGGTTGCGGCCGCCGCCGCGACGCTCGTGAGCGTCGCGGGTGCGTCCGGACTCCAGTCGTCGGCGACATCCGCTTTGCCTGAGACCAACATCCTCGATCCGCTCAGCCAGCGTGGCGAGGAGGCGCCGGCGAATCGGAGCAATTCCGAGCTGCACGGCAAGAGCAAGACGCACAACGGCGTGGCGACGCCGGTCGTGAGCCCCACGGCTGTCGCGTCGACGTCGAATGCAGTCGCGGGGCAGAGCTTCGAGGGCGTGAGCATGTGGGATCAGCGCACGCTCAACGGCTTCTACCTCGAGCCGCCCGACCAGGGCATGTGCGCCAGCACCGACGCGAGCGTCGGAGCAGGTGGGCGTGTGGTCGAGGCCGTGAACGACGTGTTCGCCGTCTACAACACGGCGGGCACGACACTGAAGGAGCAGACGCTCAACCAGCTCTTCGGCTATCCGGCCCTCCTGGCCGGCGGGCCGGAGCTCACCGACCCGAGCTGCTACTACGACTCGGAGACGGGTGCGTGGTTCATCGTCGTCCTGACGATCGAGCTCGGCAACCAGGGCCACTTCACCGGCCAGAACCAAGTCGACATCGTCGTGAGCAACCCGGCTAATCACGATCCGAGCACGACGACGTGGAAGCGCTACACGATCGACACGACCGACAACGGGCAGAACGGCTCGCCGAACCACCACTGCGCGCCGGATCCGAACCCGAAGCCGGACGAGTCGATGCCCGACGCGTGCATCGGCGACTACCCGCACATCGGGGCCGATCACTACGGCTTCTACATCACGACCAACGAGTATCCCTTCTTCACGGACGGGTTCAACAGCGCACAGATCTACGCGCTGTCGAAGCACAAGCTGGCTGCCAACGAGTCGTCGGTGCCGTGGGTGCAGTTCGCGAACACGAAGCTCGCGAACGAGAAGCGCGGCCCCGTCGGCTTCACCATCTGGCCGGCCGAGGTTCCGGGCACGGCGTACGACGAGGACAACAACGGGACGGAGTTCTTCCTGAGCTCCGACGCCGCCGAGGAGTCCGGCAACGTGACGGGCTCGTCGGACACGATCGGCCTCTGGGCGATCACGAACTCGAAGTCGCTCGACTCGGATCACCCGGATCTCAACCTCAGCAGCCGCGCGCTGTCATCTGAGGAGTACGGCGTTCCGCCGCACTCGGCGCAGCCCGGCACTGGGACGCAGAACCCGGCGCTGAACTGGCCGCTCGGCCAGTGCCTCAACATCGACGCCTGCTTCGTGGCGTTCCTGTCGGCGCCCGGCGAGACCGCGGATCCGTTCAAGCCGGAGGTCATCGGT
Source organism: Actinomycetota bacterium (assembly GCA_046724095.1). Taxonomy (GTDB): domain Bacteria; phylum Actinomycetota; class Thermoleophilia; order Gaiellales; family Gaiellaceae; genus 3-1-20CM-4-69-9. The sequence continues at coordinate 5,792 of JBKOVW010000368.1, forward strand.
GAGCTCGACTCGAACGACAGCCGGATGCAGCAGGTGTACTACGCGAACGGCAAGGTCTGGGGGGCCCTCGACACGCGCATGACCGTGGCGGGGAACGAGCAGGCCGGCATCGCGTGGTTCATCGTCAGGCCGGACATGATCGGCCAGGGTGGGGGCGGCAAGGTCGGACCGCAGTCCGCCGTCGTCAACCAGGGCTATGTCGGCGCGGCCAACGCGAATGTCACGTATCCGGCGCTCGCCGTCACCTCGGCGGGTCATGGCGCGATGGCGTTCACGCTCGTCGGGCCGACGACGTTCCCGTCGGCTGCGGACGTGCTGTTCGGCAACTCCGGGCCGACCGGGTCGATCTTCCAGACGGCTCCGGGCCTGGGCCTGCAGGACGGGTTCAGCGAGTACAAGTACTACTCGCCGTTCGCTCCCGGCCCGAACGGCGAGGCGCCCCCGCCTCGCCCGCGCTGGGGTGACTACGGCGCGGCCGACGAGGACAACGGCACGATCTGGATCGCCTCCGAGGAGATCCACAACAACTGCAGCCTCAGTGTCTGGGCGGCCACCGTCGGGCACTGCGGGCCGCAGGCCGACCGCAGTCCGGTGCCGGGTGTGGGGCAGCCGGAAGCACGGCGACTGCTCGGCAACTGGAACACGCACATCGCCCGCATCGCCCCGTAGGGCTAAGCGGCAATCACGTGCACGAGAGGCCGGCCCGCTGGGGCCGGCCTCTCGCTTTCGGGGCTACACTCTCGACGTGGTCGCGCGTCCCCGGGTCTGGGGCGGCGTCCTTGCCGCCTGTGTCCTCGCTGCCGGAAGTGGCACTGCCGCCGGCGGGTCGCGCTCGGCGGTTCTCCGCGGAACGGTGCTGCTCGCCCCCGCGACGCCGATCTGTATCCCGCGCATCCCGTGCATGCGTCCGGCTCCCGGAGTCGTGCTGGCGTTCTCGCGCGGCGGGGTCGTCCGCGGTCGCGTCACGACTGCGGCGGACGGGAGCTACCGGTTGACGCTGGCGGCCGGCGCGTACCGTGTCCGGGTGACGCGTCCCCCAGGTATCCGGCGGTTGACCCCCTCTAGCGTTTCGCTTGCGGCCGGCGAGGTGAGACGCGTGACGTTCTACCTCGACACCGGCATCCGCTGATTCCCCTCAAGGCGCGTCCCGCGGCTGCCGATGCCGCGGTAGCCATGCGAAGACTCGTACCGACCCTCGCCGCCGCCGTCGCAGCCGCGGCGCTGCTGGCTTCTCCGGCGGGCGCTGTCCAGGGCGGCACGCCGGACGGCAACGCGCACCCGTACGTCGGGTTGTCCGTGTTCTCATACCACGGCATCCCGCTCTGGCGCTGTAGCGGGACGATGGTCGCGGCGCAGGTCTATCTGACTGCGGGTCATTGCACCGGCATCGACACTGATCTGGGCGTCGCGCCCGACCACGCCGAGGTCTGGTTCAGCTCCGGCCCGATTCCGCTGGGGAACTATCCGTGGGACGGGACCTCGTGCGCGGGCTATACGGGGTACCCCTGCAAGGGCGACCTCGGCGGGATTCCGCATCCGATGCCCGGCTGGAACGGCGCGCTGACGGTGCCGAACACGCACGACATGGGCGTCGTCGTGCTGGACGGGGCTCCCAACAAGGGGCTCGCGAAGCTCGCGCCGCTCGGGTATCTCGACGAGCTCGCCACACAGCGCGGCCAGCAGAACGTGAACTTCACCGTCGTCGGCTACGGCGTGCAGTTCGAGCGCTCGAACCTCGAGGTCGCGTTGCGTCAGCGCTTCGTCGGCACGAACCAGCTGCAGAACCTGCGCGGCAACCTCGCCGGCGGCTTCAACCTGATGATGAGCGACTCTGCCGGCAACGGTACGGGTGGCGGCGGGACCTGCTTCGGCGACTCCGGCGGCCCGATCTTCCACACGGACGGCGCCGGCAATACCTGGCAGGTTGCCGTCATCTCGTTCGGTACGAAGTACTGCAACGGGAAGTCCGGTGCGTTCCGCGTGGACAACCAGCAGGCCCGGAGCTTCCTCAGCGGCTTCGGCGTTCCCCTGAACTAGGCGGCCGACGCCGTCCTGCGCGACGGGCCGTCGTCTTCACAGCACGCGCGCTTTAGTCGCGCGTCCGGCTTCATCCGCTCGTTCGCTTTCCCTAATAGGCCACTGCGCCACGACGGCTCTCGGCCGCATGACGTTGCTCATCGGCTCGATAAGAGGAGCGAACGAGAGGCCCGGAGAAGACAGAGCCGAAGCCCAGCGCCTCGCCCTGCTCGCGGAACCAGCGGAACTCGTCCGGATGCACCCAGCGGTCGATCTGCGCGTGCTTCGGGCTCGGCTGCAGGTACTGGCCGATCGTGACGACGTCGACGCC
>JBKOVW010000397.1:0-4092 GCA_046724095.1 Actinomycetota bacterium
CACGAACTCGCCGTGCTTCGCGCCGACGCGCGAGTGCTCCTTGTAGTCGTAGAACTTGCGCGCCTTGACGAACTCCGTCAGATCCTTCGGGATCTCGGAGTCGTCGCCGTAGCGCTCGATCAGGTCCATCACGTGGTTCGACACCATCGCGGGGAACCAGCGCGACTGCTCGCGTGCGTCGACGATGTCGTCGGAGATGTGGCTCGGCGCGCCGACGATGCACTTCAGCTCGCTCGGGTCGCGGCCGGCCTCCTCGGCCGCGCGCCGCGCGGTGTCCATGATCCATTTGATGATCACGGGGTCGGCGAGCTGGATGATCACGCCGTCGCCGACGTGGCCCGCGACGGCGAGCGCCTTCGGGCCGTAGCCGGCGATCCACATCGGGATGTCGGGCAGCTCGTCGCGCACCCACTTGAGCTCGAGCTCCTTGTCGTTCCAGTCAACGGCCCGGCCGTTCATCAGATCCTTGATCATCGCGCAGCGCCGTTCGAACTCCGCGACGCGCACGGGCTTCAGTCCGACCACGCGACGCGACGAGTCGCCGCGGCCGATCCCCATCACCATGCGGCCGTCGGAGATGTCCTGCATCGTCGCGTACCAGCTCGCTGTGATCGTCGGGTCGCGGATCCCGGGGTTCGTGACGAAGTGGCCGAGCTTGATCTTGCTCGTCTGCGCGGCGGCAAGCGGCAGCGTCGCGTACGACTCCTCCCAGAGGATGTGCGAGTCGTAGGTCCACGCGTACTCGAAGCCGTGATCCTCCGCGAGCTTCATCAGCTCGATCATCCGCTGGTACGGCGGGTCCGGCAGGACCGTCACCCCGAACCTGAGCATGGAGCCTCCCCGGTCGCTTGGCAGGGGAACGAGCATATCGCCGCGAAATCGCCTCGCACAGTGGTCTGGCTCTACCTGCTGTTCGCTTTTGCCGGCGGCGTCGTACTGCCGTTCCAGGCCGGGATCAACGCCCAGCTCGCGGTCTGGCTGCACAGCCCCGTACGGGCGGCGTTCGTCTCGTTTCTCACCGGGACGATCGTGCTACTCGTCGCGGCCGCGCTCGTGTTCAGGCCACTGCCTTCGACTGCGCGGCTCAGCGCGGCCCCGTGGTGGGTCTGGCTCGGCGGCGCGCTCGGCGCCTTTTATGTCGCAGCGTCGATCGTGTCGGCGCCCAAGCTCGGTGCGGCCACGCTGATCGCGCTCGTCGTCGCCGGGCAGGCGCTCGCGTCACTGCTGGTCGACCAGTTCGGCTGGGTCGGCTTCGAGCCGAAGCACATCAGCGCCGGACGTGCGATCGGGATGGTCCTGGTCGGCGCCGGCGTCGCGCTCGTGCGCTTCTTCTAGTGGTCACCGGCGGGATTGCTCTCGCCCCCGGCCTTCACGACTTCGCTCGATGGCGCGAAGCTGCTCTACACGATCGCGGTCTTTCTCGCGACGCGGCACGGTCAGCGTCGCCAGCAGGTCCTGGATAGCTTCGACCCACACCGCCTCACCGTTCACGCTGAGGCGGACCGCGCGCCTGATGAGTTCCTCGTAGGAGCCGCTGACCTCGGGCACGATGTCGATCGCGCCGTATCTCGACTGAAGCAGGTGATCAAACGACGCCGGATCGGCAGGGTCCGGCTGCCAGGCCGCCCGGGCGGCTATGTCCTGCGGCGTCGGCTCTCTCTCCACCCAGCGGTGCTCTCCATCGGCAGCGATCTCCCATTGCCCGAACTTCCCATCCGGGTTCTGGCGAGCCTCGATGAGCTCGAGCACGCTTGCGAGGCGCACCAGATTCTCATGGTCGAGGGCTGGAGTGATGTCGAGGTCGCCAGGCTCGAGCTCGACCCCGTGCAGTATCGCCGCAGCCGAGCCTGTTACGAGGTACCTGACGTCATGTTCGTTGAGGAGGCTGAGCAGCAAAGGGACGTTAGGCGGCTCGCGGCTCACACACCCGTCCCTCCGAAGTCCTCGCCCTAGGACGCAGCGACGCGATCGATCGTCTTCGACGCGAGCGTGTCGAGCGCCCGCACCGACAGCTCGAGATGCTCCGGCTTCGTGTCCTCGAGCTTCGTGTGCGAGAGGCCGCGCAGCGACTGCACGAACACCATCACCGTCGGCACGCCGGCGCGTGCGACTTCGGCAGCGTCGTGCAGCGGGCCGCTCGGCAGACGGTGCGATGTGCCGGCGACTTCGCGGATCGACTCGTCCGCGAGCTCGATCAGCGCCTCGTCGAACAGGATCGGCTCGATGTTCCAGATGCGCTCCCACTCGACCTCGATGTTCTCTTCCTGTGCGAACTTGCGCGACGCGGCCTCGGCGTTGCTGAGCATCTCCGCCAGCTTCGTCGCGTCGAGGTGGCGCTGGTCGAGCAGGCACTCGGCGGTCTCGACGACCGAGGTGACGATCCCCGGCTTCGTCACCACGCCTCCCAGGGTGCACACGGCGCCGTCGCCGGTCCGCTTCGCGATCTCGCGGATCTCGAGCTCCAGCCGCGCGGCCCCGGCGAGCGCGTCGCGCCGCTTGTCCATCGGCGTCGACCCCGCGTGCGCAGCCTGTCCGCGGAACGTCACCTGGTGCCGCTCGACGCCGAACGTGCCTAGCACGACGCCGAGCGGGAGATCCATGGACTCCAGCACGGGTCCCTGCTCGATGTGCAGCTCCAGATAGGCGGCCGCACCTCCGAGCTCGGAGCGCGCGTCGAGCGCCGAGTCGAGCTGCACGCCGTGCTCGCCGAGCGCATCCGGCAGCGCGATCCCGTCGGCGTCCTTGCGGGAACGCAGCTCGTCCTGATCGGCCATCGAGCCGGCCGCCGCCGAGGAGCCGAACAGCGAGCGCCCGAAGCGTGCACCCTCCTCGTCGGCCCAGTTGACGAGCCGCACCGTCACCGGCGGTGAGCCGTCCGCCGCAATCCGCCGCAGCACCTCGACGGCAGCCATGACGTTGAGGCAGCCGTCGAGCCAGCCGCCGTTCGGGACGGAGTCGATGTGCCCGCCGAGCAGCACCGCGCGGTCGGACGCGCCGCGCAGGGTGAACCACTGGTTGCCGGCTGCGTCGATCATCTCCTCCGCCCCGGTCTCGCCGACCTTCCCGCGCAGCCACTCCCGTGCGCGCTCCCACGTGTCCGTCCATGCCACCCGCTGCGCGCCGTCGTCGTCTCCGGTCAACTCCTGCAGCTCGCGCAGCTCGGCGACCGTGCGGCTGGGGTCGAGCGCCATGGAGCGACCCTAAACGAGTCCTTCGGCCGCGCGATCGCGGATCGTGCGACGCACGGCGAGCGGCGCGGTTCCGTACACGTCGACCGCAGTGAGGCCGTGCTCGGTCGGCGTCGCCTTCAGGACAACCTGGGAACGCTCGCGATAGAGCAACGCGAGCAGGCCGAACGGGAAGAGTAGGACGGCGATGACGATCGTCCAGGCCGGACGCTGCGATCTCGCGAAGACGCGAGTCGCCGGGTCCTCCCGCTGCGGCTCGTAGCCAAGTCCCGTGAGCGGGGTGGCGATCTCCCTCAACAAATCGTCGATGGCCTCTGGCGGCGGCCGTCGGCTGTGGATGCGGACGGAGAACGACGAGTTGCCCGGAAGGAGCAAGGGCTTCCGTCGTGCCGGTACCGCGGGCGCTGCCGGCAGCCCGCGCTCGACCTCCTGGAGCTCGTCGAAGGTACGCGCGCCGTAGGCCTGCCCGACTCGTTCGGTGAACTCCTCGACGTCGAGCCTCCCCGCGAAATAGTGCTCGCGAAGCGCTTCGACAGTGGCTTCCCGGTCGGCATCCGACACGCGCACGGCCGCACTCTGCTCCTGCACGGCTTGAGTATGACCCGGCCCAGCGCGTGTGGTAAGCATCCTGCGTGTCGGCGATCGCGCTCGAACGACCGCGCACGCGAGCGGTCGCCATGCGCCGCGGCGTCGGGCGCGTTGCGCTCTTCGTGCTCGTGCTGGCCGTGCTCTGGGGTCTCTGGGAGGGCTACCGCTGGCTGTGGATGCGGGAGGCGTGGACCTGGCCGTTCATCGTCAACGAGACGTCGATGCCGCACCTGCACAGCATCTTCCAGGCGCTCTGGTCGAGCGCCCGGCCGGGCGGCGTCGGCCCGCTGCTGATCACGATCCTCTTCCACGCCGC
>JBKOVW010000111.1:0-2741 GCA_046724095.1 Actinomycetota bacterium
AGCCAGATGACCGAGGCCGGCTCGATCATCGGCACCGCGCAGTACCTCTCGCCCGAGCAGGCGAAAGGCGCGCCGGTCGACCAGACCTCCGACCTCTACTCCGTCGGCGTCGTGCTCTACGAGCTGCTGACCGGCGTGGTGCCGTTCACGGGCGACACGCCGGTCGAGATCGCGATGAAGCACCTCTCGAGCGCGCCCGAGCCGCCGTCCGCGAAGCGGGCGGAGATCCCGCGCAACCTCGACATGATCGTGCTGCGCGCGCTCGCCAAGGACCCGGCCGACCGCTACCAGAGCGCCGAGGAGATGGACGCCGACCTCGCGCGCGTCGCGCGCGGCGTCGCCGTGTCCCCTGCGACCGAGGAAGCGGCCACGGCGATCATCTCGCGTCCGCCGTCGACCGCCGTGACCACGATCACGCCGCAGCGCACCCGGAAGACGGTCCCGTACGCGCCGCCGGCTGCGTACTACGACTACGACGAGCCGCGTCGCCGCGCCGTCTGGCCGTGGCTCGTCGCGCTGCTGTTCGTCGCCGCGGCGATCGTCGGCGGCTACTTCCTCTACAACCAGGTGCAGACGCAGCTCACGAACTCGAAGGTCGCCGTCGAGAACTACGTCGGGCTGCGTGAGATCAACGCGGTGCAGGAGATCCGCGCCAAGGGTCTGCGCGTGCAGGTCGTGCGCCAGTACAACGCGAAGACGCCAGAGACGTACGTTTTCAAGCAGGATCCGCAGCCTGGCGAGCGGATCGAGAAGGGCAACTACGTGACGGTCTTCTCGTCGGCCGGCCCGCCGCAGACGCAGGTGCCCAGCGTGATCGGCGAGCCGATCGACCAGGCGCTCTCGGATCTGCGCGCCGCGAACGTCAAGTGGAAGATCACGCGCGTCGACAACGACGCGCCCGAGGACCAGGTGATCGCCCAGACGCCGAAGGCGGGAGCCAAGGTCGACCAAGGCTCGACCGTCAACCTCAAGGTGTCCAACGGGCCGAAGCCCGTGATCGTCCCGAGCGTCATCGGCTCGACGTTCGACACCGCCAACTCGCGGCTGCTCGGCGCAGGCTTCGCCGTGCGCCGCAAGGACGTCAAATCCGATCAGCCGGCGGGCACGATCGTGGCGCAAAGCCCGGACGCCGGGACGTACCAGCCGCCGGGCGCGACGATCACGCTCAGCGTCTCGAAGGGCCCGACCACGTCGACCGTGCCGGACGTCACGAGTCTTGCGCAGGCGGATGCCGTCGCTCAGCTGACGGCGTCCGGGTTCAAGGTGCACATCGTCTCGCAGCCGGTGAACGACCCGAACCAGGACGGGATCGTCCAGACGCAGGATCCGGCCGGCAGCAGCAAGGCTCCGCCCGGCGCCAGTGTCACGATCGCGGTCGGGAAGTTCACAGAGACGACGACCACGAACCCGCCGTCCGGCCCGCCTTAATGGGGCCCCCCCTGCGCGTGGCCGTTCTCGCAGGCGGCCGTTCCTCCGAACACGAGATCTCGCTTGCGTCCGCCCGCTCGGTGCTCGAGTCGCTCGACCCGGAGCAGTACGACGTCGTCACCGTGGCGATCGGCCGCGACGGCCGTTGGGAGCTCGGTTCGGGTGAGGCTGACGGCTCGGTCGCGGAGACGCTGCCCGTGCCTGCCGCGAGCGCGCCGGCGACGCTCGGCGCCGTCGACGTCGTACTGCCGATCCTGCACGGCCCCTTCGGGGAGGACGGAACGGTCCAGGGCCTGCTCGAGCTCGCCGGCGTCGCCTACGTCGGCGCGGGTGTCGCGGCCTCGGCGCTCTGCATGGACAAGGATCTGTTCAAGAAGGTCCTGCGCGACAGCGGCATCCCCGTCGCGCGGCATGTCGCGCTGCGACCGGGGGACCCCGTCGCGAACCCGTTCGGCTACCCGTGCTTCGTCAAGCCCGCGCGGCTGGGCTCGTCCGTGGGGATCACGAAGGTGCACGACGAGGAGGAGCTCGGCCCTGCGCTCGAGCTCGCGTTCCGCCACGACGAGAAGGTGCTCGTCGAGGAGTTCCTCGACGGAATCGAGGTCGAGGTGGGCGTGCTCGGGAACTTCGAGCCGGTGGCCTCGCTACCGGGTCAGATCGTCCCGCTGGGGCACGAGTGGTACGACTACTCGTCGAAGTACGACGAGGGCGGCATGGACCTGGTCATCCCGCCCGACCTGCCCCTCGAGGTGATCGAGCAGGTGCAGCGAGTTGCGGTGGAGGCCTTCCGCGTCACGGAATGCGAGGGAATGGCGCGCGCCGACTGCTTCGTCGTGGACGGCAACCGAGTCGTCGTCAACGAGCTCAACACGATCCCGGGCTTCACCGCGACGAGCGTGTACGCGAAGCTCTTCGACGCCTCGGGGACGCCGTATCCCGAGCTGCTGCGCCAGCTCATCGAGCTGGCTTTGGAGCGGCGCGAGCGCCGCTCCAGACTCGAGTACTAGGTACGCCGCTTCGCGGGGGAACGCGCCGGGCGCAGCCCGCGCGCTCCTTGTCGGTCGCCGCTTGTCTCTTCCGTGCGGCGCGAGCATGCTTCGCGTGCTCGCCTCGCATCAGCTCGCCTCCGCCTAAGCCGCGCTGCGCGCTGGCTTACGCTCCGGGCTTTGGTCAGGACCTGTATGCGCGCACTTCGTTGACGTGTGCGTAGTTCTGGTTCGACGGCAGCTTCGTGATCCAGATGACGTAGTAACGCTTCGGTCCGCTCGAGGAGATCTCGAACGTGGTCGTCGGCCCGACGACCTTGCTGTCGG
>JBKOVW010000230.1:0-5052 GCA_046724095.1 Actinomycetota bacterium
ACCCGGTGACGGTGAACGTGCCGCCGGCCGACGGTCGAATCCAGAACGTGCCCGACCCGTCGTAGTACGCGTTGCCCGAGAGGTTGCTGAAGGCGAGTGTCGGCGTGGAGGGGGCGCTCGTGTCGACCTTCGCGGTCGCGCCGGCGGTCGAGGTGGTGGAGTTGCCGACGTTGTCCGCCGCCGTCTCGCGGTAGCGGTAGCAGTTGCCGCCCGTCACCGTGGTGTCGTTGCCGCCGGTCAGGGTGACCGTGGTCCAGCTGCCGGTGAACGTGCCGCAGGCACCGTTGCTGAGCCCGATCGAGTCGCGCTCGACCGTGTAGGTCGACGCGTTCGGGCCGGAGCCGCCGCTGTCCGTGACCGTCCCGAGCGAGACGGGGATGGAAAGGGAGGTGTAGTAGCCGGCGGTGACGGTCGGCGCGGGCACCGACGGGCCGGTCGAGTCCGAGTTGACGGTGTAGCTCGCATTGGAGCTGCTGGTTCCCGCCCCGTTCGTCGAGCTGACCGTACGGCCCGTCGTCGGTGCCGTCGTCGACGCGCCGAAGGTGTAGTCGAAGTGGTCGCCGGTTTGGGAGCCGCCGAAGTTCGAGCCGCCGTTCGAGTTGAGCGTGCCGAAGGCGTACGAGCCGATCCCAGACTGCGCGTCCGACGAGGTGGCCGTGACGGTGAACGTCCCGCCCGCGGAAGGGCGGAACCAGAAGGTCCCCGATCCGTCGTAGTACGCGTTGCCCGAGAGGTTGCTGAAGGCGAGCGTCGGCGTGGAGGGGGCGCTCGTGTCGACCTTTGCCGTCGCGCCGGCGCTCGAAGACGTCGAGTTGCCGACGTTGTCGGCTGCCGTCTCGCGGTAGCGGTAGCAGTTTCCGCTCGTCACGGTCGTGTCGTTTCCGCCGGTCAGCGTGACGGTGCTCCAGCTGCCGGTGAACGTGCCGCAGGTGCCGTTGCTGAGCCCGATCGAGTCGCGCTCGACGGTGTAGGTCGAGGCGTTCGGCCCCGAGCCGCCGGCATCCGTCACGGTGCCGAGCGAGACGGGCACTGAGAGCGACGTGTAGTAGCCGGCGGTGACGGTCGGCGCCGGCACCGACGGTCCGGTCGAATCCGAGTTGATCGAGTACGTCGCGTTCGAGCTGCTGGTGCCGGCGCCGTTCGTCGAGTTGACCGTCCGGGCTGTGGTCGGAGCCGTCGTCGTCGCGCCGAAGGTGTAGTTGAAGTGGTCGCCCGTCTGAGAGCCGCCGAAATTCGACCCGCCGTTCGAGTTGAGCGTCCCGAACGTGTAGGAGGCGACCGTCGATTCGCTGTCCGTGGACGAGGCGGTGACGGTGAATGTCCCGCCTGCGGACGGTCGGATCCACAGCGTGCCCGACCCGTCGTAGTACGCGTTGCTCGAGAGGTTGCTGAACGCGAGCGTCGGCGTCGAGGGCGCGGTCGTGTCGACCTTCGCCGTGTTGCTGATGGCGCTCGTCGTTGAGTTGCCGACGTTGTCGGACGCGGTCTCGCGGTAGCGGTAGCAGCTGCCGCTGGTGACGGTGGTGTCGTTGCCGCCGGTGAGCGTCACGGTGGACCAACTGCCGGTGAAGACGCCGCAGCTGCCGTTGCTCAGTCCGATGCTGTCGCGCTGCACCGTGATCGACGACGCGTTGACGCCGGCGCCGCCGCCGTTGTCGGTGACCGAGCCGAGCGAGACGCCGACGGACGCTGACGCGTAATAGCCGGCCGTCACGGTCGGAGTCGGGACCGTCGGGCCGGTGATGTCGTTGCTGAAGGTGAGGGTCGTGCCTCCATCCGAGTTGGTGCCGTTGTCACGCCCGGTGATCGTCTCCGTCGGTGCGGAGCTCGCCCCGCTCGACCAGGCGAAGAAGCTCGAGTCGTACGGACCGCCGGCCGGGGTGCTGACCGTGCTGCCCGTGAAGGTCCAGTTGGTGCTGGTTCCCCCGAGCGCGCTGAACTGGCTCGACGCAGGGCCGGAGCCGGCGTCGCTGACCGTGTTCGTGATCTTGAACGAGCACTTTCCCGCCACCTGCGTCTCGGCCGCGCAGTTCGGCCCCGTGCCCCGGTACCAGACCGTCGTCCCGGAGCCCGGGTAATAGGCCGAGCCGGCGGGCGAGACCGACGAGAGGGAGAAGCTGCTCGTCGGCGCCGTCGTGTCTGCCTTCAACGCGATGCGGAAGGCGACGTGGGGGATGTTCTTGCCGTTACCACCGGGATAGCTGTTGGACCCGTTCGTGGCGACGGCGGCCGCCGTTCCCTGCGTGTAGTCCGACAGCTCGGTTGCGATGCCGCCGCCGTTGGCCGTCTCCCAGCGCTCGGTGTTCGTTCCGCCGACGCCGGCAGGTGCAGTGAGCCGCGCTCCGTTCGACGCCGCGAGGTGGCCGACGACGGAGATGACCTGCGCGCCGTTCGCCGACGGAGTGATCGAGGGGTAGTAGACCGTCGCGTCGTTCGTCGCCGGCGTGACCAGCTGGGCGACCTGGGGAGTCGCCGACTTGTCGATGCCCGTGTAGGCCGAGATCCCGCCTGTGGCGATCGCGTTCGGCGAAAAGTCCCACTGATAGGTGCCGCCGGACGTGTCCGCTGCCGACGCAGCCTTGTACCAGACCTGCGCGCCGATGTTCGTGCCTTCGTTGCGCGTCTGGTCGAGCTGCGTCCAACCGTAGGCCAAGTGCTGCGTCGCCGTGACGTTGCTGCCGCCGACCCAGGTGACGTGCAGGACGAGCAGGTCGCCGAGCTTGACGCTGGCCGGGACGTTGAGCGTGATGCTCGCGGCCGCAGTCGTCGGCCCCCCCGTTCCCGCTCCGACGTCGAACGACGCCGGGTCGATGATGTACGGCGTCGGCAGGCTCGAGTCGTCCACGCGCAGCTCGAGCGTCCAGCGCGCGTTCCGGCGGACGAGCTGCCAGTGGAGGTCACGCGGTGAGATGTCACGGCCGCGCGCATCGAGGATCTTCGGCGCCGCGAGCAGGAACTCGCCGAGCAGGCGATGCCCGTCGATGAAGCCGACGGTGCCGTCGGCGCCGACACGCGGAACGAGTGCGCCGGCGTCGAGATTCCAGCTCCATGTCTTCGTGCCGTGGTGGTGGTCGACCAGGACGTACTGCTCCGTCTTCCTGTGGGTGACGGTGACGACGACCTTGCCGAAGCTCGTGTCGGACGACGTTCCGCGCGAGAAGAGCTTGCTGCTGGTCGGCCGGGCGCCGGCGAGCGCGAGGTCGAGCGAGCGGCGGCCGCGCTCGACGCGGAAGCCCCTGCCCGACAACGAGACCTTCGTGCCATGCGCCGGCTTCCTGACGAGGGAGGCCGAGCTCAGCGGCGAGCCCAGCTCCCTCGTCAGGTAGGCCGATGCGTCGTGTGCCTTCGCGCCGCGGAGAGTGGCGAGCTCGGAGACGGCGAAGAAGGCGGTCAGAAGGAGCGCGGCGGAGACCGCGAGGAGGATCGGCGAGCGCCACCGGCGCACGGCCAAGCTCTCGGCTTTCGCCAAGCGTGAATCAGGCCGCTGGTCCGGAGAGCTCGCCATTGATTTCTCCATCCACACGCGGAGATGCGTGTGGCTCCAGCGCTATGAATCGGCTGTCACGAGCCGGCTCGTGTCACCCCAACGGGTGACGGGACGGATTCACCTCAACCTCGACTCGAGGGTTAGCCTTGCCGGTGCGTCCGCCGGCCGCGGATCCAGCCGCGCCGGCGGCGGGCCGGCGAGCTCGTCGGTCGCGGTGGGATGTCCCCGCCGGCGACGATCGCCGCAGGCACGTCTTCCGTGAGCCACTTCCCGAGCGCGGGGTCGCCGACTGCGTTGCGCGCAGCGGCGAGCCCGATTTCGCGAACGCCGGCACCGTGCGCATCACTCGCCAGCAGATGCGCGAGCTCCGCCTCCAACAGACCCTCGGCGCACCGAAGCACAGGACGGCCGAGCCGCCCGTCGAGCGAGGCTGCTGTGATCTGTACCAGCGCGCCGCACTCGACCAGGCGCGCGATGTGCCGCGGATCCTCGTGAACCTCGCGGTTCCGTTCGGGATGCGCGATCACCGCGACGATGCCATCCGCGGAAAGCCGCTCGACGATTCCCGGAAACGCGAGCGGCCAGCCGACGTAGGGCGTCTCGAGCAGCAGGAAGTTCGGGTTCCCGCCGAGCCCGAAGCTCCGGCGTTCTTCTGCGGAAAGGCCGTCCAACTCGCCCAGCGCGATTTCGCCGCCCGTCAGCACCTCGAGCGGAACCGCTTCATCCTCGAGCGCCTGACGCACTTCCCGGACGCCGCTCTCCATCGCAGCGGTGGTTGTCGGATAGTCCTCTCGAACATGAGGTGTCGCCGCGACAGCGCGGATGCCGTCCGCGACCGCTCCCCGAGCCAGCGCGACGCTTTCGGCGAGATCGGAAGCTCCGTCGTCGAGGCCGGGGAGGATGTGCGAGTGGAGGTCGATCACGACGCGCAAAGTTAGACGGGCGGCTTGCGCCGCCCGTCGACGAACTGATGTCGAACGCTGTTAGGTCTTGCGGTCGGCCCGCCGTCGGAGCGCGAACCCGAGCGTCATCAGGATCACCGCGAGCAGCACCGTTGCGGCGAGCGAGATGCCGGTGAACGGGAGACTGCCCGACGTCGCACTCGCGCCGAGAACGCCGCCGCTGCCGGCGCCGCCGATCCGCGCCGCGGAGGCGCCCAGGACGCCGCCGCAGGGGCCGATCGTGTCGCCGTGCCGGAGGTGCGCCGGTAGCGCCGCCTTGGCGATCGTGATCGTGTGGCCCTTGTGGCAGATCGTGATCTTCTGCGGCTGGTACTGATCGGCCGCGGCCGTATTGCGGGCTGACTGCGGCTGTGAGGGAGCCACGACCCTCTTCACGGCGACGAATGCGCCCTTCGTGCTCGAGGCTGCGTATCCGAGCCCGCCGAACGAGGCGAGCGTGCCCAGCATCAGCACGGTAATGGCGCCGGCGAACGAGAGCCTGGAGGCGGTCCGCAGCCGCGTCCGGCGATCGTCGGCCGTGATGCGTTCGGAGACTGCCTCGAGGAAGGCAGGAGACGGCTCCGGCCGGTTTGCCCGAAGCTCGGAGCCCAGGTGGTCGTGTCC
>JBKOVW010000162.1:0-8158 GCA_046724095.1 Actinomycetota bacterium
GCATGGAGCCGGAGGCCGAGCAGAGCCTGCGCGATGAGCGGGAGCGCCTCCGGCACGTCACCGAGCTGGCGGAGGGCGCGCTTGCGGCGGCCGAGGCGCTGGCACCGGAGGACGGCGAGGGCGCGGCGGGCCTGGCCGCCGCCGCCGAGCGCGCGATCGCGCCGCTCGAACGGCTTGCCGGGGAGCTGGCGCGTGCCGGCGATGAGCTGCGCGACGCGGAGCTCCGCCTCCGCGAGACGGGGAGCGCGCTGCGCGGCTTTCTGACGACCCTCGAGGCCGAGCCCGGCCGCCTCGAGCAGGTCGAGGCGGAGCTCGACCGCGTCGCCGAAGCGAAGCGCCGATTCCGCGCGGAGACCTACGAGGAGCTGCTCGCGCGCGCCGCGGCGGCGAAGGCTGAGCTGGACGCGATCGACGAGGGCTTCGATCCCGCCGCTGCGGCCGCGGAGGCGCTTGCCGCCGCCGAACGCAAGCTGCAGCGCCTCGCGTCCGAGCTTCACGACGCGCGGGCGGAAGCAGCGGCTGGATTCGCGGAGAGTGTCGCCCGCGAGCTCGCAGGGGTCGGCATGGGCGAGGGAGAGTTCGTCGCGGAGCTGCGCGGCCGCGAGCTCGGGCAGACCGGCGCCGACGACGTCGCTTTCTTGATCCGGCCGAACCGGGGGTTGCCGCTCGCGCCGGTCGCGGAGACCGCGTCCGGCGGCGAGCTCTCGCGCATCGCGCTGGCAATCGCGGCCGTCGGCGGCGGCGAGACGATGGTGTTCGACGAGATCGACGCGGGGATCGGCGGCGAGACGGCGCACCGCGTCGCCGAGACGTTGCAGCGGCTTGCAGGACGGGCACAAGTGATCACGATCACCCACCTGCCCCAGATCGCCAGCGTTGCCGAGCGGCACTTTCGCGTCGAGAAGGTGCCGGGCGATCCGACCCACACCCGCATCCAGCAACTCGACGACGCCGAGCGGCGCGACGAGCTGCAGCGCATGCTCGGCGGGCGAGAGTTCCTGTCGAGCGTCGGCACGTCATGAGCTTCGTCGAGCTCACCGGTCACGCCAAGCTCGACCGCCGGACGAAGCACCTCGTCCAGCGTCTCTCCGCCGACGACATCGCAATTATCGACCACACCGACATCGATCGCGTGTCGGCGGAGGAGCTCGTCGAATCCGGCGTGCGCGTCGTCGTCAATGTCGCTCCGTCCCAGTCGGGACGTTTCCCGAACCCCGGGCCGCTTGCGCTCGTCAGGGGCGGCGTGCGGCTGATCGACGCGCCGGGCGCTGACCTCTTCGACCACGTCCACGAGGGAGAGCTGGTAACCGTGCGCGGCGCAGGCCTCTACCGCAACGGCACCTGCCTCGCGACGGGTCGGGTCCTCGACGAGCGGGAGCTCGAGCGCACGCTCGGCGACCAGCGCGGCCGTGTCACCGAGGCGCTCGAGGCGTTCGCCGAGAACACGATGCGCTACCTGCGCGAGGAGGGAAAGCTGCTCGCGGAGGGCATCGACTTCCCGACGCTGAAAACGCGGTTCCGCGACCGGCACGCGCTCGTGGTCGCACGCGGTCCCGGCTACAAGCGTGATCTGCGGATGGTCAAGCCGTACGTCCGCGATTTCAAGCCCGTGCTGATCGCCGTCGACGGCGGGGCCGACGCGCTGCTCGAGGCCGGCTACACACCCGACGTGATCGTCGGAGACATGGACTCCGTGTCGGACCAGGCGCTTCGCTGCGGTGCTGAGCTGCTCGTCCACGGATACCGCGACGGACCGGCTCCGGGCGAGGCCCGCGCGCAACAGCTCGGCGTGCCTTATCAGATCGCGCGGGCGACCGGCATCAGCGAGGACCTCGCGCTGCTGCTCGCATACGAGAAGGGCTCGGAGCTGATCGTCGCCGTCGGGACACACTTCAACCTGATCGAGTTTCTCGAGCGCAATCGCGCCGGCATGTCGTCGACGTTCATCACGCGGCTGAAGGTGGGGGAGATCCTCATCGATGCGAAAGGCGTCTCGCGGCTCGCCAGCCGCCAGGTCGGCATCTGGCCGCTCGTCCTGCTGGCGCTGGGCGGGTTCGGCGCGATCGCAGTCGCCATCGTGGCGTCGCCGGCGCTCCGCCACGTGATCGAGTACCTGGCGCTGCGCCTTCGGGATCTCCTCGGCATCGGCTAACTACGCTTCGAGGTATGCCGCGCGTCTCAGCTTCGCGTGAGCTGCTCGCGTCGCGCGACGACGTCTGGGCGTTCATCGCAGAACCACGTCACTTCGCCGACTGGTGGCCGGGCATCGCGGCGGTGCAGCCGGACCGGCGCGGGCTCGCCGAGGGGGCGCGTTGGCAGATCATCACCGCCGACCGCCCGACGCTGCTGCGCCGCGCGACGTCGAGCGGCATGTTGCTCGTGCGCGCCGTCCGAGCTCCGGAGCTGTTCGCCTGGACGCTGACCGGCGACCACATCGACGCCGAGCTGCGGCTCGACACGAACCGCGACGACCGCACCGTTGCGGTGCTCGAGCTCGACGCTCCGTGGCTGGTCGGCGTCAGCCGCGCTTTGCCGCGGCGCGCGCTCACCAGGCTCCATACCCTGTGCCAGACTGCGGCCGGGCTCTAGCCCCTCCATGTTCGACCTTCGTTACCACGTCACCTCGCTGGCCGCGGTCTTCATCGCGCTGCTGATCGGGATCCTCGTCGGGGTCGCGCTCGCCTCGCACGGGCTCGGCAACAGCGAGCGGAAAGGCCTCGAGGACGACGTCCGGCGCGCGCAGAAGAACGCCGCCGACTCACAGGCGCAGGTGGAAGCTCTGAAGCAGAAAAACCGCGGCGACTCGAGCTTCGTCGATGACACGTACAACGCACTGATGACGGACAGGCTGAAGGACAAGCGCGTCGCGGTGCTCTATGTCGGCTCTGTCGACCACGCGATCCAGGGTGCGATCGCGACCGCCATCAAGGATGCCGGGGGCGGGACGCCGGCGCGCATGTACGCGGTGCAGGTCCCGATCGACGCGGCGGCGATCGAGAAACGGCTCGGCAAGAGTGCGGCGCTCGCGAAGTACGCGGGCTCGGACCACCTTCGCCAGCTTGGACAGCAGCTCGGCCGCGCGTTCGTGACGGGGGGAAAGATGCCGATCTGGAGCGCGCTCCACACGATGATCGTGCAGGAGGCGACGCCGCGGTTCGGCGCTTCGAGACGTCCGGTCGACGCGGTGATCGTCGTGCGCACCGCCGATCCACAGACCGGCGACTCGGCGCCGTTCGTGCAAGGGCTGTACCAGGGCCTCGGGAGTGCGGGCGTCCCCGCGGTCGGTGTCGCACAGTCCAAGAACGACTTCACGGCGAAACCCGTGTTCCAGCAGGCGAAGCTGTCGACCGTCGACGACCTCGACCTCGACGCCGGGAAGCTGGCGCTCGCGATCGTCCTGAGCACGCCGGCGTCGAGGGCGGACTACGGCATCAATGCGGACGACCTGCTGCCGCCGGTGACGCCCGTGCTGACGCCGAGTGGATGAACCGCTGACGATCCTCGTCGCGGCGCGCGACGAGGAGGCGGTGATCGCTCAGACCGTCTCGGCCCTCAGGCAGGGATTCCCCGACGCCGAGGTGATCGTCGCCGACGACGGATCGCGCGACGCTACCGCCGAGGCCGCCGAGCGGGCCGGGGCGATCGTCCTGCGGCTGCCGCGCCGCGGGAAGGGGCAGGCGCTCTCCGCCGCGGAGCGCGCCGCGCCACCCGGCCGGCTGTTGTTGTGCGACGCAGACCTCGCCGGCGACCTGACGCCGTTGACCGGCGCGAACGGCGATCTGAAGGTGGCCGCGTTCGCCGAGCGCATCGGCGGAGGCTTCGGCATCGCCAAGCGCGTAGCGCGGGCTTCGATCGAACTGCTGGTAGGACTGCAGATGCGAGAGCCGCTTTCGGGTCAGCGCACGCTCTCGCCGGCGGCACGTGCGCGCTGCTTCCCCGTCGCCGCGGGCTTCGGCTGCGAGGTGCGCATGACCATCGACGCGGCCCGCTCCGAGCTCGAGATCCAGGAGCTCGAGCTGCCGCTGCGCCACCGTGCGACCGGCCGCGATCTGCGCGGGTTCGCGCATCGCGCGCGCCAGCTGCGCGACGTGCTCTACGCGTGCGGGCCGCAGGGTGTCAACTTCCGCGGTCTCCGGCTGCCGCTGGTCGGGTGGAAGATCGGCGTGGCCGGCGGACCTGCCGTTGCCGCGATCTCGGCGCTCGGGCTCGCCGACGACCTGTGGAGCGGTCCGGAGCGCGGCTTCCGTGCGCACTTGCGCAGCGGCCGGACCACCGGCGTGCTGAAGCTGCTCGGGATACCCGCGATCGGCTTGCTGGCGACGCGCCGCGTCTCCGGCGCGTTGCTCGTCGCGCTCGCAGCGAACGCGCTCAACCAGCTCGACACGCGCCCCGGACGCGCGCTCAAGACCTACCTGGCGGTCGCGCTCGCTGTCGAGGCGCCCGTCGGGATCGCCGTCCTGCTGCTTCCCTACGATCTCCGCGAGATGGCGATGCTCGGAGATGCCGGGTCGAACGCGCTTGGCGGGCTGCTAGGCTTGAAGTCCGTGGAGCGATTCACGGGACGAGGCCGATGGGTTGCAATCGGCGCCCTTGCAGGCCTCACCCTCCTCGGAGAGCGGACGTCGATCGGCGCGTGGATCGAACGTACGCCCGGCGTGTCGTGGCTCGACCGGTTGGGACGCGCGTGAGCTCGGCCGAACGCCCGACGAAGTACGTCTTCGTCACGGGCGGCGTCGTCTCGGCACTCGGCAAGGGAATCGTCGCCGGGTCGCTCGGGCGGCTGCTGAAGGCGCGCGCGCTGCGGGTGCAGGCACAGAAGTTCGACCCGTACCTCAACGTCGACCCCGGCACGATGAGCCCGTTCCAGCACGGCGAGGTGTTCGTCACCGAAGACGGCGCCGAGACCGACTTGGACATCGGCCACTACGAGCGCTTCATCGACGAGAACCTGACGCGCGCCGCGAGCCACACCGCCGGCGCGATCTGGGACTCGGTCTTGCGCAAGGAACGCAAGGGCGAGTTCCTCGGGGCAACCGTGCAGGTCATCCCGCACATCACCAACGAGATCAAGTCGCGCATCCGCGCGAGCGCCGTGTCGACGCCGACCGACGTCGTGATCAGCGAGATCGGCGGCACCGTCGGCGACATCGAGTCGCTGCCGTTCCTCGAGGCGATCCGCCAGTTCCGCCGCGAGGTGGGTGCCGAGAACGTCCTCTACCTGCACGTCACCCTCGTGCCCTTCATCGAGGCCGCCGGCGAGCTGAAGACGAAGCCGACGCAGCACTCGGTCAACGAGCTGCGCCGCATCGGTATCCACCCGGACATCGTCGTCTGCCGTTCGCACGAGGAGCTGTCGGCTGACATCCGCGAGAAGATCGCGCTCTTCGCCGACGTCGACCAGGACGCTGTGATCGCGAGCCCTGACGTGCCGGACGTGTACCTCGTCCCGTCGCGGCTCAAGGCCGAGGGCCTCGACAAGCTCGTCTGCGAGAAGCTCGGCCTCCCGGCCGGCGAGGCGCAGCTCGGCGAATGGCTCGACATCACCGAGCGGCTGCAGCAGGCGACCGAAGAGATCGAGGTCGCGCTCGTCGGCAAGTACGTGAAGCTGCAGGACGCCTACCTGTCCGTCTACGAGGCGCTCAAGCACTCCGGCGCACATCACGGCTGCCGCGTGCGTGTGCGGTGGGTCGACGCGGAGAACATGTCGTTCGACGAGGCGGCCGCGCTGCTCGAGCCGATGGACGGCGTGATCGTCCCGGGTGGCTTCGGCTCGCGCGGCTGGGAGGGCAAGCTGCTCGCCTGCCGCGTCGCGCGCGAGCGCGGCATCCCGTACCTCGGCCTCTGCCTCGGAATGCACGTCGTCGTGTCGGAGTACGCGCGCCACGTCCTCGGTCTCGACGGCGCCAACTCTACGGAGATGGATCCCGAGACCCCGCACCCTGTCATCGACCTGCTGCCCGAGCAGAAGGAGATCGAGGACCTCGGCGGGACGATGCGCCTCGGCGCGCAGGCCGTCGAGCTCGTCGAAGGCACCCGCGCGGAGGAGGCGTACGGCGAGCCCGTGATCCACGAGCGCCATCGCCACCGCTACGAGGTGAACAACCACTACCGGCCTGCGCTCGTCGAGGCGGGGCTCGTCGTGTCGGGCACCTTCCAGGCCGGCCGGCTCGTCGAGGTCGTCGAGCTGCCCGACCATCCCTGGTTCGTCGCGAGCCAGTTCCACCCGGAGTTCAAGTCGCGGCCGACGCGGCCGGCTCCCCTCTTCCGCGAGTTCGTCGGCGCCGCACTCGTGCGTGCGCGCGAGCGCGCCGGCGTCACGGCAGTCTCGGCCTAGAATCCAGGCGTGCTACGCGTCTTCCTCGCCGCGGCAGCGGCCGCTCTCGTCCTGCCCGTATCGGCACAGGCGGCGCTGTCCTTCGCGTTCAACCGCGCGCAGGCGCGCATCGGCCAGCCCGTGCACGCGTACCAAGCGGACCCCGAGGGCAACCCTGCGCCGGCGTGGGAACAGCTGGACGGCGTCACGCTCTACCTCGCGCGGGTCGGCAACCTCTCGCACCGAGTCCGCCTCGGGCAGATGGGCATCGACGACCAGGGCGTCTGGTCGATCGACTTTCGCGTCCCGAAGGTGAGGCCGGGCCCGTACATGATCGCCTTCCTCTGCGTGCCGTGTGGAAACACGTACTTCGGCAGCACGGACCTGCACAGCGCCTGGACGAGGAAGCCCGGCCGTGTTCTGAAGGTGCGCCGCTAGCGGATGGCCTCCGAGGTCGTCGACCTCTTCACCGAGCTCGCCGCGATCTCGAGCCCGCCGGGCGAGGAGCGTCCCGTGGCCGACGTGGTCGCGCGCTACCTGCGCGACCTCGGCCTGAGGGTCGACGAGGACGAGGCGGGCACCGCGGTCGGCTCGAACACGGGGAACCTCTACTGCCGCGTCGAGCCGAGCGGGAACGGAGGGACGCCGCTCTTCCTGTGCGCGCATCTGGACACCGTCCCACCCGAGGGGCCGCTCGAGCCGGTGATCGAGGACGGGATCGTGCGCAACGCCGGTGGCACGATCCTCGGCGCCGACAACAAGTCCGCTGTCGCGGCGATGCTCGAGGGAACGCGCCGCGTGCTCGCGGAGAACCGTCTGCACGCCGGCATCGAGCTGCTGTTCACGCCGAAGGAGGAGGTCGGTCTGCTCGGTGCGGCCGCGTTCGACCACACATGCCTGCACGCGCAGCTCGGCTACGTGTACGACCAGGCGGCCCCGATCGGCGACGTGATCCTCGGCGCGCCGTACTCGCAGGCGCTCGAGGTCCGCTTCCACGGACGGGCGGCGCATTCGGGCATGTATCCGGAGGAGGGACGGTCCGCGATCGCCGCTGCAGCGCGGGCGATCTCCGACCTCCGCCTCGGCCGGATCGACGAGGAGACGACCGCGAATGTCGGCCTGATCGCGGGCGGGAGCGCCGGCAACATCATCCCCGAGTGGTGCTCGTTGAGCGCGGAGGCGCGCTCGCACGACGAGCGGAAGCTCGGTGACGTCGTCCAGGAGATGGTCGACGCGTTCGCGTTTGCCGCGGGGCTCGAGGACTGCGAGGTCGAGACGAAGGTGTCCAAGAGCTACCGGGGCTACCGCTTCAAGCACGACGACGCCGTCGTCCGGATCGCCCACGCCGCGCTCGAGCGCTCCGGCTACGCGCCGAGCTACGGTCTGAGCGGCGGCGCCGCCGACGCGAACGTCTTCAACGAGCGCGGCCTTGCGTGCCTCAACCTCGCGAACGGGATGCAGGACATCCACACGCCCGACGAGCGGATCACCGTGGACGACCTCGAGGGGATGGTCGAGGTAACGCTCGCGTTGTTCGACGTCGCGCGCGATGCTGACGCTTAGGCGCGGCCGCGTCACCGCGGTCGTGTCGCGCGCCGAAGGGCTGGCGCGCATCGAGGTCGACGGCAGCCCGTGCGTCGCCTACCCGCGACTGACCGGACCGGTCGCGCTGGGCGACGAGGTCCTCGTGAACGTGCAGGCCCGCGAGCTCGGGCTCGGCTCCGGCGGCTTCGACGTCCTCTACGCGAACATGACGCGCGGGCTGGAGCTCCCGCCGGTCACGGAGGCGCACGTGATGAAGCTCCCGTACACGCCGGTCCAGGCGGCGGCGCGGCACGGCGAGGA
>JBKOVW010000206.1:0-5033 GCA_046724095.1 Actinomycetota bacterium
GACCGGCAAGCAGATGATCGTCTTCGGGCGCGACCAGCAGACGGCGCTCGACTCGCGCGGCAAGCCGTACGCGACCGGCGCCGTCAACGTCGCGGCCGCGTACGACCCCGCCTCCCGCGCCTGGCGCAAGCTCGCGCCGCCGCCGAAGGCCTCCGGCTTCATGGGCCTCTCCTCTGTGTGGACGGGCAAGGAGATGCTTGTCTGGGGACAGGGAACCCACCTTGCCTACAACTCGTCCACGAACACCTGGCGGCAGTTGCCGGCGTCGCGCCTCCTGCGCGTGCACGACGGCTTCGGCGCCGTCGTCTGGACGGGGAAGGAGATGCTCGGCTGGGGCGGAGGTTGCTGCGGCGACGCCTTCTCGGATGGGGTCGCTTACAACCCGCGGACGAATGGGTGGCATGCGCTGCCGAAGGCGCCCCTCCCGGGGACGCAGCACCCCCTCGGCGTGTGGACGGGCAAGAAGTACGTCGTCATCGCCGGCACGCGTGCTGCGGCCTACAACCCTGCCCTGAACGCCTGGCGGAGCCTCGCGGCGCCGCCCGCATACAGCGCCAACGCCACGGCCGTCTGGGCCGGCGACCGAATGGTCGTCGCCGGCGGATCGCGCCGCGTTCTGTCGTACCTCCCGGCGAAGAACCGCTGGCAGAAGCTGCCGGCGCTGCCCGCCGGGCGCATCGGCAAGGTCGTCGTCTTCGACGGCGCGCGCGTGCTCGTCTGGGGCGGCACGCGCGGCGGCGCGAGCATTGTTCCCGGCGAGAAGAAGTGGACGCCATTCGCGCACGGCCCCCTCCCGGCCAAGCTCGAGCCGACGGCCGTGTGGACGGGGACGTCGCTGCTCGTCTGGGGCGGCACGCCGACGAAGAGCTGGGGCCGCTACAGGGAGGCCGGCGGTGTCTACACGCCGCCGGCCATCGGCTGCGGCGACGCATGGATGGCGGAGAACCTGCGGGTGACGCCCGGCGTCAAGGACGAGCTTCGCCGCGCCTACGGCGCGAAGAGCCTGCCACGCGCCGGGCGCACCTACTACGGCCGCTACTCCGGAGTGCGCTACGCCGTCGCCACTTTCGGCGCGCAGCCGACGATCTTCCGGACCGACGCGCACGACCGTTTCCGCGTGCGCGCACGGACGAACGGCACCGTCTGCGGCAACGTCGTGCCCGTCGAGCTGCTGCGGGCGTGGTCGCTGCACGCGACCGCGCACGGGTGCTACGCGCTCCCGCGCTAGAACTGGTCGGCGCGCCACGTGCGCCGGCCGAACCTCGCCGCGAGCGGATTGAACGCGGCGAGGAAGCGCGCCTTCACCGCGGTTGCGCGCGCATCCGCCCGCCGAGCCTTGGCGGGCGGCTTGCTGCCGCGGACGCAAGCCGTGTGGGCGCGCAGCCAGTCGCGGTAGATCCAGTCGGCCGAGATCGACGCGTGGATCGACTGCTGCAACCGGTCGGCGACGCGGAGCGCCGCCTCGTCGTCGGGAACGCGTAGAGCCGCGAGCTGCTCGAGGAGGCTCTGCCTGTTCTCCTGCACGCTGTCGAGCTGCGCCGCGGCGACCTGCGGCGAGACGCTGCAGTCGAGCGCGCCGGCGAGCACCTGCATGACTTCCGTGCGGCCCTCGTGCGACTGCTGCAGGAAGTTCTCGAGCGTGAAGACGAAAGAGCGCAGCTCCGAGCTCGCGCGTGTGGTCGTCGGAGGCGCGCCACTCGTGCTGCTGCCGTCGCGCGCGAGCAGCGCAGCCGTCGCCCCGGCGGCGATCAGAACGAGCAGCGCGGCGACGACGAGCAGCCAGCGTCGGCTCCGTTTCGGCGGTCCGGGCGCGTCGCGGCGCACGGGCTTCAGCCGGAGGTCGGTGTCCTGCCGCAGAATCGCCTGCTCGAGCTCCCGTAGGCCGGGTCCCGGCTCGATGCCGAGCTCGCCGACGAAGAGATCGCGCGTGCGCCGGAAGAGCTCGAGCGCGTCGGCCTGCCGGCCCGAACGGTAGAGCGCGAGCATCAGCAGCTCGCGCGGTCGCTCGCGCAACGGCTCGCGCGCGACGAGCTCCTCCAGCTGCGGGACCACGGGGTCGCCCGATTCGACCGAGGCCTGCAGCCAGTCCTCGTACGCGTTGGCGCGGAGCTCTTCCAGGCGTGCGACGACGGGCTCGGGCTCGCCACGCCATAACGACAGCGCGTGCGCGAGGGTGTCGCGCGCCTCGGCGGGCTCCTGCCCGCGCGCTTGCTGTGTGAGGTGCTCGAAGCGGTCGAGGTCGAGCTCCCCCTCGTCGACCCGCACGCGGTAGCCCGGCGCCTGCGTGCCGAGCCGCTCGCTGCCGAGTGTCTTCCGCAACTGCGAGACGTAGACCTGCAGCGTCTTCGTCGCCTGTGCCGGCGGATCGTCTCCCCAGAGCTCGTCGATCAGCCGCTCGGTCGAGACGACGCGATTGCGGTTCAGCAGCAGCAGAGCGAGCAGCGCGCGCTGCTTGGCGGCGGCGAGCTGGACGGGCGTCCCGTCGACCACCGCCTCGAGCGGGCCCAGGAGCCGGAACTCGTCCACGCGACAGCCATACTAGGCTCCGCCCATGGCGACAACCGACGACCGGGCCGACTCCACTCAGGCGAGGCTCGACCAGCTGCAGCAGCTCCGCGACGAGGCCGAGCACGCCGCGGGCGAGCAGGCCGTCGAGCGCCAGCGCCAGCAGGGAAAGCTCCTCGCACGCGAGCGTCTGGTCGAGCTGCTCGATCCGGGCTCGTTCGTCGAGCTCGACCGTTACGTCCGCCACCGCGAGTCGAACTTCGGGATGCTCGACCGCCGCCCGTACGGCGACGCGGTCGTCACCGGCTACGGGACGATCTTCGGCCGCAAGGTGTTCGTGTTCTCGCAGGACTTCACCATCTTCGGCGGCTCGCTGAGCGAGGTGTTCGCCGAGAAGATCTGCAAGGTGATGGACCTGGCGCTCAAGTACGGGTGTCCGGTGATCGGCATCAACGACTCGGGCGGCGCGCGGATCCAGGAGGGCGTCGTCTCGCTCGCCGGCTACGCGGAGATCTTCTGGCGCAACGTGCAGTGCTCCGGTGTGATCCCGCAGATCTCGCTCGTCATGGGACCGTGCGCGGGCGGCGCCGTCTACTCGCCCGCGATCACCGACTTCGTCTTCATGGTCGAGGGCTCGTCCTACATGTTCATTACCGGCCCCGACGTGGTGAAGACCGTGACGGGGGAGGAGGTGACGTTCGAGGAGCTCGGCGGCGCCTCGACGCATGCGTCCAAGTCCGGAGTGGCGCACTTCATCTCGTCCGACGAGAAGGCGTGCCTGGAGGACGCGCGCTACCTGATCTCCTTCCTGCCGCAGAACAACCTCGACCCGCCCCCGTTCGCGGAGGCGTCGGACGCACGCGACCGCGAGGAGCCGGAGCTCGACGCGCTCATCCCCGACAATCCCAACAAGCCCTACGACATGCACGACGTCGTGCGGCGCGTCGTCGACGACGGCGACTTCTTGGAGGTGCACGAGCTCTGGGCGGAGAACATCGTCTGCGGCTTCGCGCGCCTCGGTGGGCGCTCGGTCGGCGTCGTCGGTAACCAGCCGCGATCGCTCGCGGGCGTCCTGGACATCGACTCGTCGGTGAAGGCCGCGCGCTTCGTGCGCTTTTGCGACGGTTTCAACATCCCGCTCGTCACGTTCGTCGACGTGCCGGGCTTCCTCCCCGGGACGCAGCAGGAGTGGGGCGGGATCATCCGCCACGGCGCCAAGCTGCTGTACGCGTACGCGGAGGCGACCGTCCCGAAGCTGACGGTGATCACGCGCAAGGCGTACGGCGGGGCATACGACGTCATGAGCTCCAAGCACATCCGCGCCGACTTCAACTTCGCGTGGCCCACGGCCGAGGTCGCCGTGATGGGGCCTGAGGGTGCGGTCAACATCATCTTCCGCAAGGAGCTCGAGGAGGCAGACGATCCGGAGGAACGGCGCACCGAGCTGATCGAGGACTACCGGGAGCGGTTTGCGAACCCGTACACCGCGGCCGAGCGCGGCTACGTCGACGAGGTGATCGAGCCGCGCCGCACGCGTCCCGTCCTGATCGACGCACTCGAAACGGCACTGACGAAGCAAGAGCCGCGGCCACGGCGCAAGCACGGAAACATCCCTCTTTAGGCCAGAGCCTTCGGCTCTGGCCTACTTTCTGTACGCCGCTTCGCGGGGACCGCGCGCGGGCTGCGCCCGCGCGCTTCTTGTCGGTTGGCGGTTGTTTGCTTCCGTGCGGCGCGAGCATGCTGCGCGTGCTCGCGTCGCATGACTTCGCCTCTGCGTAAGACGCGCTTCGCACTTGTCTTACGCAGAGGCACTGACGGAGTCTCAGGCCAAGGTGTAGGCCGTGGCTAGGAAGACGCTGCGAACCACAGGCACACCAGGGCCGAAGCGTAAGCCGAAGGCTTACGCCGAGGCGGACTGATGCGACGCGCGCACGCGCAGCATGCGCGCGCCGCACGGAAGGGAACAACCGCTAACCGACAAGGAGCGCGGGAGCGAAGCTCGCGCGCGTTTACCGCGAAGCGGCGTAAATCCCTGGCTGCGGAACCGCAGGTTCCGCAGACACCCGCTCCCGCTGCGGAACCGCAGGTTCCGTAGCGACCTTTACGGAGGAGCTCACGCCAAGCTCCTCCGTGAAGGCCGCCACTATCCGGGGGTCGAACTGAGTGCCCGCACAGCGCTGCAACTCGGCGAGGGCCTCCTCGGGGGAGCGCTTCGGACAGTAGACACGGTCCGTCGTCATCGCGTCATAGGCGTCGCTGACGAAGCTGATGCGCGCGCCGAGTGGGATCTGTTCGCCGACGAGCCCGTCGGGATAGCCCGTGCCATCCCAACGCTCGTGGTGGTGCAGCACGAGGTCGGCGACCGGGTCGACTCCTAGGCTGTCGAGCATCCGGAAGCCGATCTGCGGATGACGCTCGAGGACGAGCCATTCCGAGTCGGTCAGCGTGCCGGGCTTGCGCAGCAGCTCCTCGGGGATGGCGAGCTTCCCGAGGTCGTGCAGCGAGCCCGCGAGTCGCGTCAGCTCGAC
>JBKOVW010000050.1:0-4715 GCA_046724095.1 Actinomycetota bacterium
GTGCGGAGGTTCGAGATCGGGCAGACGTCGAGCACGACGCGCCGGTCCGCGAGCTCCCGCACGAGGCCGGCGTCCTCGACCGCGCGGACCCCGTGCCGGATGCGATCCGCGTGCAGCGTCTCGAGTGCCCCACGAACGGACGGCGGCCCGGCGACCTCGCCGGCATGCGGTACGGACGCGAGCCCGAGCTCGTGGGCGAGGTCGAACGCCGGCTCGTACGGCTCGGGCGGATAGTCGGCTTCGAGCCCGCCGAGGCCGACGCCGAGCACGCCGCAGTCGCGGTACTTGGCCGCATACCGGACCGTCTCCTCGGCGTCTTCGAGCGGATACCCGCGGATGATGTCGGGCGTGAGCCGCACCTCCACCCCGTGCTTCTCACGGGCCTCCATCGCGCCGTCGCAGTAGCCGCTGAAGATCTCGTCCCAGGCGACGCCGCGCCGGACACGCTCGGCCGGCGAGAAGATTCCCTCGATGTAGACGGCGCCGTGGGAGGCTCCCTCGGCCGCGTACTCGACCACGACCTGCCGGAAGTCCTGCGCCGTCCGGAGCGCGTTCGTCGTCAGTACCCAGATCTCGATGAAGTGCGTGAAGTCGCGGAAGTCGTAGAGCTCCGCGAGGCCCTCCTCCGTGTCCGCCGGCAGCGCGTAGTCGTTCCGGCGCGCGATCTCGAGCAGGGTCTTCGGCCGCACCGTCCCCTCGAGGTGGACGTGGAGTTCGATCTTCGGATAAGGCGCCGCTTGCGGTGCCGTTCTCAGGACGAGCGGGCTTTGCTCGCGCGTCCGTCTGAAATGACCGGTCGACCCGCTTGAACTAGGCACAGACGTTCTGGGTCATGTTCTCCAGCGCGGCTCGAAAAAGGTGGCGAGGCCAATCGAGAGGAGGTACAGCGTCACGAGCGGGATGACCGAGAGGATGGTCGACACCGGGTCGACGCCCGGCAGGAGCACGCCGATCACCGTCATCAGGAAGACGCCCATCCGCCACGTGCTGCGCAGCTTCGCGGCGGTGAGGATTCGTAGTCGCACGAGGGCGAGCACGAACACCGGCACCTCGAAGGCGAGCGCCACTCCCAGCAACACGAAGGCGACGAACTTGTAGTAGTCCCGGGCCCTGATGAGGATGTGGTAGTGGGGCTCGTCGTAGCCCGTGAGGAAGTGGATCGCGGGCGGCAGGATCACGTAGTAGCCGAAGGCGACCCCGCCGAGCCCGAGCACCGTCGCGAAGGCGACGAGAAGCGCGATCGAGCGCTGGCGGTGCTCCTCGATCGCCGGCGCGAGGAACGCCCAGAGCTGCCAGAAGACGATCGGCAGCGCGATCAGGAGCGCGGCCCAGAGGCTGACCCAGACCGAGGTCGCGAACGGCTCGATCGGGCTGAAGGTGACCGGCTTCCGCAGGTGCTCCGGAAGCGGCTTGTTGAGCCAGTCGAGGATTCGGCCGTGAAAGGCGTACGCAACGGCGAAGGCGACCCCCAGTGCGGCGAGCGAGATGATCAGCCGCGCCCGGAGCTCGCCCAGGTGCTCGACGAGCGTGGCCTCCTCGCCGTGGCGAAGGCGCCGCGGGAGCACGCTCATGACGCTATGACGGCGAGGACGGCGGCGGTGACTCGTCGCTCGAGCGGGGCGGCAACTCAGCCTTCTCGTCCGAGTTGCCCGTGATCGAGTCCTTGAACTCGCGCATGCCCTTGCCGAGCGAGCGCCCGATCTCCGGCAGGCGCTTCGGACCGAACACGAGCAGCGCGACGATGAGAATCACGATGAGCCCTGCGATCCCGATTTCGGGCATGCCCGAAGCGTAGCGCGTCCGCCTCGGGGTATGGGACCGAGGTGAAGAAGAAGCGGCTTTCCGAGCAAGCAGTCGTCGTGACGGGCGCCTCGAGCGGGCTGGGACGCGCGATCGCGCGCGGTGCCGGCGAGCGCGGCGCGAAGGTCGTCGTCACCGGGCGGAACGAGGAGGCGCTCCGGAACTGCGTGGCCGAGATCGAGCGGGCCGGGTCGGAGGCGCTCGCCGTCCCCGCCGATTGCAGCGAGCAGCAAGAGGTCGAGCGCGTGGTCGCGGAGGCGGTCCGGCGGTTCGGCCGGATCGACACCTACGTCGCGAACGCGATCGTCACCGTCTACGCCGAGGCCGAGCGGCTCGAGCCGGACGAGCTGCGTCGGGTGATCGACGTCGACTTCTTCGGGGTGGTCTACGGCTTCTGGGCGGCGCGGCCGCACCTGCGCGAGAGCAAAGGCACGTTCCTGCACGTGAGCTCCGCGCTCGCCTATCGCGGGATCCCGCTCCAGGCGGCCTACTGCTCGTCGAAGGCCGCTGCCCGCACCTTCCTCGAGTCGGCCCGGGTCGAGGAGCAGAAGACCGGCAGCGGCGTTGCGATCTCGCTCGTCCTGCCGGGAGCGATCAACACGCCGCAGTTCGACCGCGACCGGCAGAAGCTCGGCTACCAGCCGCAGCCGGTGCCGCCGATCTACCAACCGGAGCCGTACGCCGAGGCGACGCTGCGCTGCGCCGAGCGGCCTGTCCGCGAGCTGCCGATCTCGTGGGGCGCGCAGAAGCTGCTCTGGGGCCAGAAGCTCTCGCCGCGCGCAGGCGACTGGATCCTTCGTCGCAACGGGTGGAAGGGCCAGCACACGGACGAGCCGAAGCCGGCCGACGCGCCCGACAACCTCTTCGATACTCTGCCCGGAGACCCGGGAGCGCACGGCAGATTCGACGGCCAGGCTCGCGGCTCCACGCTCTGGACGCGGCTCCGTTTGCTGATCCCGAAGGGCTGACGGCGCTCGCTAGCATGACTTCGACATGGCTTTGCTGGAACTGAAAAACATCCACGTCGCACTCGAGGACGGCACCGAGATCGTCAAGGGCGTCGACCTCGCCGTGGACATGAACCAGGTGCACGCGGTCATGGGGCCGAACGGGTCGGGCAAGTCGACGCTCGCGTACGCGCTGATGGGCCACCCGGCCTACGAGATCACCGAGGGGCAGATCGTCTTCGACGGCGAGGACGTGACCGAGCTCGCCGCGGACGAGCGCGCGCAGCGCGGGCTCTTCCTCGCGTTCCAGTACCCGCACGCGGTGCCGGGCGTGACGGTCACGAGCTTCCTGCGCTCGGCGATCAACGCGATCCGCAAGGCGCGCGCCGGCGGCGAGGACGATCCCGTGCCGATCCCAGAGTTCCGGACGGAGCTGCTGGCCGCGATGGAGCGCCTGCGGATCCCGCGCGAGCTCGCGCAGCGCTACCTGAACGAGGGGTTCTCGGGCGGCGAGAAGAAGCGCGTGGAGATCCTGCAGATGGCGATGCTGAAGCCGCGGATCGCGGTGCTCGACGAGACCGACTCGGGGCTCGACATCGACGCGTTGCGGACCATCGCGGACGGCGTCCAGGAGCTGGTCGGGCCCGAGATGGGCGCGCTCGTGATCACGCACTACCAACGGATCCTCAATCACATCACGCCCGATTTCGTGCACGTCTTCGTGGACGGGCGTATCGTGGAGGAAGGCGGTCCCGAGCTGGCGCACAAGCTCGAGGCCGAGGGCTACAAGCCATACGAGGAGGCAGTCGCCTGATGGCGGTCACAGAGACCGAAGTCGTCCGAGGAATCGGCTCCGACTACGAGATCAAGTACGGGTTCCATGCCGACGAGAACTACTTCTTCAAGTCCGGCCGCGGGCTCTCGCACGAGCTGATCGACGCGATCTCCTCGCACAAGGACGAGCCCGACTGGATGCGCAAGTTCCGCCACAAGTCGCTCGACTACTTCATCGCGCGCCCGCTGCCGCAGTGGGGCGGCAACCTGAACGACATCGACTTCGAGAACATCTTCTATTACATCCGCCCGACCGAGAAGCAGGCCTCCTCGTGGGAGGAGCTGCCCTCGGAGATCAAGGACACCTGGGACAAGCTCGGGATCCCGGAGGCGGAGAAGAAGTACCTGGCCGGCGTCGGCGCGCAGTACGAGTCCGAGGTCGTCTACCACAAGCTCCAGGAGGACCTCGAGAAGCAGGGCGTGCTCTTCCTCGACATGGACAGCGGCCTGCGCGAGCACGAGGAGCTCGTGAAGGAGTACTTCGGGACGATCATCCCGCAGAACGACAACAAGTTCGCGGCGCTCAACTCGGCCGTCTGGTCCGGCGGCTCGTTCATCTACGTGCCGCCGGGCGTGAAGGTCGAGATGCCGCTCCAGGCCTACTTCCGGATCAACGCCGAGAACATGGGCCAGTTCGAGCGGACGCTGATCATCGTCGACGAGGGCGCGTATGTGCATTACGTCGAGGGCTGCACGGCGCCGATCTACTCGAGCGACTCGCTTCATTCGGCGGTGGTCGAGATCATCGTCAAGCCCAACGCGCGCTGCCGCTACACGACGATCCAGAACTGGTCGAACAACGTGTACAACCTCGTCACCAAGCGTGCGGTCGCGTACGAGAACGCCACCATGGAGTGGGTCGACGGGAACCTCGGCTCGAAGCTGACCATGAAGTACCCGGCTATCTGGCTGCTCGGCGAGGGCGCGCACGGCGAGGTGCTCTCGATCGCCTTCGGCGGCGAGGGGCAGCACCAGGACGCGG
Source organism: Actinomycetota bacterium (assembly GCA_046724095.1). Taxonomy (GTDB): domain Bacteria; phylum Actinomycetota; class Thermoleophilia; order Gaiellales; family Gaiellaceae; genus 3-1-20CM-4-69-9. The sequence goes on from JBKOVW010000050.1 coordinate 4,564, forward strand.
GCGGCAAGGCCGTCCACATCGCGCCGAACACGACCTCGGTGATCACCTCGAAGTCGATCTCCAAGAACGGCGGCCGCGCCGGCTACCGCGGGCTGCTCGAGGTCGCGAAGGGCGCCACGGGCGCGAAGTCGAAGGTCGTCTGCGACGCGCTG
>JBKOVW010000241.1:0-8664 GCA_046724095.1 Actinomycetota bacterium
CTCCGGGGCGTTCGCGTTCTACGTCAGCAAGTTCGGCTCCTACAACAAGACGTGGGGCTCCCTGGCGGCAGTCGTCGTGATGCTCACGTGGCTCTGGCTGAGCGCCGTCGCGCTGCTCCTGGGCGCGGAGGTCAACGCCGAGGCGGAGCGCAGCCGCGAGCTTCGCCGCGGCGAGCCTGCGGAGCGCCGCCTGCAGGCGCCCGCGAAAGCTTCGTGAACAACCGCTACGTGACGGCCGCCTCCGAGGTCGCCGTCCGCACGTGCTCGAGCGCCCAGTTGAGCGCGTAGTCGGCGATCTCCTCCCACCCGTCGAGGCCGGCCATGAAGTGCGGGCGGCCCGCGTACTCCTTCAACTCCGTCGCTGACGGCGCCTTGCTCTGCAGCTGCAGAACCTTCCGGTTCAGCGGGACCGGGCTGATGTGATCCGCGCTGCCGGCGATCAGCAGCAGCGGGGGTCGCTTCGCCATGCCAGAGTCGACTGCCGCCCGCGAGCTCAGCGCGTCGAAGAAGGGGCGGTTCGTGCCCGGGATGTAGTGCTCGTCGTAGATGCGCCCCGAGTCCGCTTCGCCGAGTGTGTTGGTGAAGCGGTAGTGGAACTGGCTCGGCGAGAGCGGGCACAGGCCGTCGCGGTTGAACGGGTTCTTCAGCGCCGGGAAGCCGGCGCGAAGCGTCGACGGCGGCAGGAGGAGAATCCCCTTGGGCGGCGCGGTGCCGATCGCGACGCCTGCGGCCCCCAGGCCGCGATTGAGCAGCAACTGCGCGGTGAGCCCGCCGAACGAGTGGCCGATGATGACGGGCGGGCGCTCCATCGCTCGGATGATCTGGTCGTAGTGGTCGACGATCTGCGTCAGACCCAGCCCTTTGAGGCCCGACGGATCGCGGCGCGTCTCGGGCGGATCCTTCACGCCGGGCCAGCCCGGTGCGATCGCCTGATGGCCGCGATCGCGGTAGTGATCGACCCAGTCGTCCCAGCTGCGCGGCGTCATCCACATCCCGTGGATCAGGACGACGGTCTGTGCCTCAGCGCTCATGGCGCCCTCCCGGTTGTGATGGCGACCCCTGCCGCAGTTATCGCACACGCGGATAGCTTGCGGATGAATCGGGCACGCTTCCTTCGATGGCGCGCGCGCTCCTCGCTCTCCTCGCACTCTGCATCCTCTGCGGCCCTGCCGGCGCGGCGTCCCGCGCGTGGGCCGAGCGCGTCACCAACCCCTGGTTCCCGCTGAAGCCGGGCACGACCTTTGTGTACACCGGTGAGAAGGACGGCGAGGGCGGCCATGACATCGTCACGGTCACAAACCAGACGAAGGTGATCGACGGAGTCCGCTGCACCGCGGTCTCCGATCGCCTCTATGTCCACGGCCGCCTCGCGGAGCGGACGACGGACTGGTACGCGCAGGACGCGCGCGGCACCGTCTGGTACTTCGGCGAGGCGACTGCCGAGCTGGACAAGGCCGGGCACGTCACGAGCCGCGAGGGGACATGGCAGGCCGGCGTCAACGGTGCACGTGCCGGCGTCTTCATGCCGGCGCATCCAAGGGTTGGGCAGTCGTTCCGCCAGGAGTACCTCAAAGGCCACGCGGAGGACCACTTCGCGGTCGTGCGCGTGTCAGGGCGCTCGCTGCTCACGAAGGAGTGGACGCCGCTCGAGCCCGACACGCTCGACCACAAGTTCTACGTTCGCGGCACCGGGCTCGTGAAGGAGCAGACCGTCAAGGGTGGCAACGAGACGTGGAAGCTTGCGAACGTGCGGCACGGGTAGGCTCGTCCGCATGGCACGCGTCGAGATCTTCTACTGCCCCGTCTGAAGCGGCTATGACAAACGGGCCGCGAGTCTCGCGGCCGAGCTGAACGAGGCAGGACACGACGCCGCCGTCGTGTCCGGGGCGAAGAGCCAGTACGACGTCGTCGCAGACGGCGAGTTGGTGTTCTCTAAGCAGCGGGAAGGTCGGTGGCCGGAGACGGGGGAGATCCTGCAGGCACTAGCCGCGGGTAGCTCGCAGTGAGCAGCAGCGTGTAGGCCACGACCTCGAGCTCGTAGCGCAGGCAGAAGGTCCCGAGCTCCTGAAGCCCGGCCGTCGTCCGCCCGACCGCGACGCCGGCGAACCAGGCGGGAATCGCGGCGAGCGACAGAACGACGCGCAGAGCGAGCGCGAGCAGGAGCGCCGGGATCGCCAGCACCGGGCGCAGAAGCGTGACCAGGCGGGGCTGCCGCGGCCGCCCGGGGACGTCGACGACGAATGGATGCGCCTCGGTGTGCATCGGATCCGGGTAGCGGCCCGAGAGCAGAAAGAACCACGCCGTGACCTGGCCGGTGTAGCGCACGTACGCCGCGACGAACCGGTGCAGCCACGCCGGCAGCCGTCCTTCGACCAGCAGCGCGAGCCAGACGATCACGAGCGTCGGCGCGACGATCAGGCTCCAGACGGTGAGCACGATCGCGTGCGGGACGTAGAGGACTGCGCGAAACAGGACGGCGAGGCGCCGCCGCCGCAGCGGCTCCTCGTCTCTGACCCGGAGGCGTCCATCGTCCATGGAAGGCGGTACGGTACTTCGCGTGCGGCGGGCATCCCCACTGTTGCTCGCGATCGCGCTCGCGGCGGGCTGCGGGGGCAGCTCGGGCGGCGGCCAGAGGCTCACGCGCGAGCAGTACGCCGCTAAGGCCGACGCGATCTGCAGCAAGTACAAGCAGAAGACGGACGCGCTCGCCCGGCCGGCGACGCTGTCCGACCTCGCCGACGTCTCCGATCAGGTGCTGCCGCTGCTGCACGGCGCCCGCGGCGAGCTGCGAGCGTTGCGGCCGCCGCAGAGCGAGGAGGCGACGGCGAATGCGTGGGTCGACGAGTTCGACGTGATCATCGACGACGTGGAGAAGATCCGCGACGCGGCGAAGAAGAACGACGCCGAGGCCGTTCAGGCGGCGGCGAGGCCCGCGCTGCGGCACGACCAGCACGCGAACGACCTCGCGACGCAGCTCGGCATGACCGTCTGCAACACGGATTAGGCGCCGCGGAATCTCGGCGGCCGCTTCTCGAGAAACGCCGCCACGCCCTCCTTGAAATCCTCGGTCTGGGTCGCGGCCGCCTGCAGCTGCGCCTCGCGCTCGAGCTGCTCCTCGAGCGTCGCCGTCACGGCGTGGTCGAGCAGCCGCTTCGTCATGCCGACCCCGCGCGTCGGCAGGTCGGCGGCCTGGGCCGCGAGCTCGGCAGCGCGCGACGAGAGGGCGCCGGCCTCGACGACCTCCGAGACGAGACCCCACGCGTGCGCTTCGGCGGCCGTCAGCCGCCTGCCCGAGGCGAGCCACTCGAAAGCGCGTGCCGGCCCGAGGATCCGCGTCACGAAGTACGACCCGCCGGAGTCAGGGATCAGCCCGATGTTGATGAAGGCCGGGACGAACGTCGCAGAGTCGGCGGCGATCCGCAGGTCGCACGCGCACGCGAGCGACATTCCGGCGCCGGCTGCCGCGCCGTTCACCGCGGCGATCACGGGCTTCTCGAGCGCACGGATCGCGCGGATGTTCGGGTGGTAGTTGCTGCGCAGCCGCGACCCGATGTCCCCAGGCGCCTCGCGGAACTCCGTCAGGTCCTGGCCGACGCAGAACCCGCGACCCGCGCCGGTCAGGACGACGGCGCGCACGCCGCCGTCGCGGGCGTCCTTCAGCGCGGCTGCGAGCCCGCGGTGCATCTCGCTGTTGAAGGCGTTGAGGACGTCCGGACGGTTGAGCGTGATCGTCAGGACGGCGCCGGCACGGGTCGTCTCGACGTCTGCCATCGGCCGGACTTTCGCAGATCGCGCAGCCCGTGGAGCCGTTGCTAGCTTGGCCCTGTGGAGCTCCAGTTCGTCTCGCTGCCGACTGAGGAGGAAGCGCTCGACGCCTACTCGCAGACGGTCATCGGCGTCTCCGAGCGGCTGTCGCCGTCCGTCGCGAACGTCCGGCTCAGGCGTGGCGGCGGCAGCGCCGTCGTGATCACCCCCGACGGCTTCATGCTCACCTCCGCGCACGTCGTCGCGCGCACGCGCGGCGGCCGGGCGTCGTTCGTCGACGGACGGGAGCTGCGGTTCGAGGTCGTCGGCTCGGACCCGCTGTCGGATCTCGCCGTTCTCCGCGTGGGCGACGCAAGCGAGCTGACGCCGGCAGAGCTCGGCGACGCCGAGAGATTGCGAGTCGGCCAGCTCGTCGTCGCAATCGGCAACCCGCACGGCTTCACCGGCTCGGTCACGGCGGGCGTCGTCTCTGCGCTCGGGCGCTCGCTGCCGACACGCTCCGGCGCGAACGTTCGCGTCGTCGACAACGTCATCCAGACAGACGCAGCGCTCAACCCGGGCAATTCCGGCGGGGCGCTGGCGGACGGACGCGGGCGCGTGGTCGGCATCAACACCGCTGTCGCGGGCGTCGGCCTCGGCCTGGCCGTGCCGATCAACGCGGCGACGCGGCGGATCGTCGGCGCGCTGATGACCGAAGGTCGTTTCCGCCGTGCCTACCTCGGCATCGCCGGCGGCCCCCGGCCGCTTCCCCCGCGGCTGGCACGCAAACTCGGCCGCACTGCCGGCGTCGAGGTCGTGCAGGTCGTCGAGGGCGGCCCCGCGGATCGTGCAGGTCTGCGGCCGGAGGACCTGATCGTCGAGCTCGACGGCACGCCCATCGAGGGCATGGACGCCCTCCAGCGTGTCGTCGTCAGCGAGCTGATCGGCCGTGCAGTGCGCGCGAAGGTCGTGCGCGAGGGACGCGAGCGCGAGCTCGAGCTCGTCCCGGCCGAGCTCGACGGCTGATCGCGTAGGCGTAGCATCCAATCGATGCTCACGGAGCGGCACATCCCGTCGCCGCCTCTACGCCCGTTTCTCCTCGGGCCGATCGAGGGTTGGTCGCAGACGAATGGGTCGAACGGGAGCCTGCGCGAGGTGCCTTTTCCCGGCGTGCCGCTCATCATCGGCCTCGAGACCGCCTGGCGGATCGACGGACCGGAAGCGAGCGAGTGCGAGGAGTCGTTCGTCGCAGGCCTGCACGACGGCCCGACCCTCGTGCAGCCGGAAGCAGGGACGTGGTCGTGCGTCGAGCTGCGCCTGACCCCCGTCGCGGCGCACCGGCTGTTCGGCGTGGCGATGCACGAGCTCTCCAACCGCACCGTCGCGCTCGGCGACGTCGTGCCCGAGACGAACCAGCTCATCGAGAGGCTCCAGACCACAGACTCGTGGTCGCGGCGCTTCGACCTCGTGGAGCAGTTCCTGCTGCGCAGGCTCGAGCGCTCGCGGCCGCCGGCCCGCGAGGTGGAGTGGTCGTGGGAAGAGCTGCGGCGAACGTCGGGAAACGCGCCGATCGCTCACCTCGCCGACGAGCTCGGGTGGAGTCACCGCCGCCTGATCTCCCGCTTCCGGGAGCAGATCGGCCTCGCGCCGAAGACGGTCGCGCGGGTCATGCGGTTCGACCGGGCCGCGCGCGCGCTGCGCTCGCCTGCGAACGGCCTCGCCGAGGTCGCGTTCGAATCGGGGTACTTCGACCAGGCTCACATGAACCGCGAGTTCCAGGCCCTCGGCGGGACGACGCCGCGCGCGTTCCGCGACTCGCTGCTCCAGTCGGGCGGCGTGGCCGCGTAGGCCGTCAATTCCGTCCAAGACACGCGGCGCGGGCACACCTACGGTGAGGGCATGACCTACGCGACGATCTACCCAACACTCACGTATGACGACGCCGGCACGGCGATCGACTTCCTCACCGAGGCGTTCGGCTTCGAGCGGCACGCCGTCTACAACGGCGACGGCGGCGACGTCCGCCACGCGGAGCTCCGACTCGGCAACGGGCTTGTGATGCTCGGCTCGGCGAACGCGAGCATTCCCGCCACGAAGGGGCGCGCCGGCGGCATCTACGTCGTCGTCGACGACCCCGACGCGCACGCCGCCCGCGCGCGGGCCGCGGGCGCCGAGCTCACACGCGAGCCGTCCGGCACCGACTACGGCTCACGCGAATATGCGGCCCGCGACCCCGAAGGCAGCGTCTGGCACTTCGGCACCTACCAGCCGTTCGAGTACGACCACAGCGGAGCCGCCTAGATCTCCTTCGGACGCGTGTGTGACTCGTGGCGCGCGAGCTCGTACACGACCTGCGCCGCGAGCACACCCGCAAAGATCGAGACGACTGCAAGCGGGCTCAGCCCGAACGGGATCAGGACCAGCGCGATCGCTGCCGTGACCAGCCGAAGCACGACGTCCGTGTCGATCACGACCGTGCCCGCGACGAGCTGGATGACGCCGAGCCCCACCATCGTCAGCGCAAGTCCCGCCGACAGGACCCAGCTCGTGCCGTCGTAGTGATGGTCGCCGCCGGAGGAAAGGATCGCGAGCTTGACGCCTGCGCCGAGCGCGGCGAGCCCGACCACGACGAAGTAGTTCATATACGTGTACGTCAGCCCGCCGAAGATCCCGCGCGCCGTCAACGCGCCCTCGTCGAGGAAGTCGAAGTAGATCCACCAGAGCGCCGCGGCGACCAGGAAGCCCATGGCGGCGGCTGCGGCAGACCCCGTGTCCCAGCTGATCTTCGAGACGCCGACCACAACGGCGAGCACGGACTCGCCGAGGACGATCAGCGTCAGCAAGCCGAAGCGCTCGGGAAGGTGGCGGCGGTCGACCGGCGCGTCGGGAAGAAACCGCCAGGCCCAAACGGGCGCTGCGAGCTCGAGACAGAGCGCGAATCCCCAGAGCACGTACGCCCACGGCGCGTCGAAGGCGAGTGACGCAGCCCACACGAGGATCGCGAGGCTGAAGAAGGTCAAGAAGGTCCGCACGAGTGCGCGCGCATCCGGCACGTGCCTGCTCGCACGCGCGTACAGCGTCACGAGCACGATCCGCACCGCGATATAGGCGAGCGCGAACCCCTCGGTCGCGCCGTCGAAGACGCTCGGGATCGTCGTCGCCAGCGCTGCGACACCGAACATCGCGCACAGCATCAGCAGCCTGTAGACGAGGTCGTCGGTGTCGAAGCGGTTCGCGTAGAAGGTGAAGCCCATCCACGCCCACCAGACGGGCACGAACAGGCCCATGAACTCGAAGAAGCGACCCGCCGTCGGCTCCGCCGCCAGCGCATTCGCGAGCTGGCTGACGGCCGCGACGAAGACGAGGTCGAAGAAGAGCTCGAGCCACGTCGCTCGGCGCATCTCGTCGAGGTCGCGGCCTCGTGTGCGCAGGCGCGGCGGGTCGAGCAGCCGCGCGAAGCCGGTCAATGTCCCTTGAACTCTGGCTTCCGCTTCTCCATGAATGCCGTAAGGCCCTCCTTGGCGTCGTCGGATGCGAACGCGAGGTAGAGGGCACGGCGCTCGTACTCGAGCCCGAGCTGCAACGTCGACTCGTCGGCGCGGTCGATGGCCTCCTTGGCCAGCCGCGTCGCGACCGGCCCCTTCGACGCAATGTCGCGCGCCACGCGCTTCGCCTCGTCGAGCCACGCCTCCTGCGCGACGACGCGGGCGACGAGGCCGGTGGCCCGCGCTTCGTCCGCGTTGAGCAGGCGGCCGCTGAGGATCACGTCCATCGCCGTCGCCTTCCCGACGGCACGCGTGAGGCGCTGCGTGCCGCCGGCTCCGGGAATGATCCCGAGCGACGTCTCGGGCTGGCCGAAACGCGCCGTCTCCGACGCCACGATCAGGTCGCACGAGAGCGCGAGCTCGCAGCCGCCCCCGAGGCAGTACCCGGAGACCGCGGCGACGAGCGGCGTCCAGAGGTTGCGGATCACGTCCCAGCGCTCGACCCGCCGCGCGTAGTAGAGCCCGATCGCGCTGCTGCGGGCGAGCTCGCCGATGTCGGCGCCGGCGGCAAACGCGCGCTCCGAACCGCCGAGGACGATGCAGCGGATCGCATCATCGCGGTCGAGCCGCTGCAGCTCCGCGACGAGCTCGTTCATCAGCTCGTCGGACAGCGCGTTGAGCTGCTGCGGACGATTGAGCAGCACGACCGCGATCGGCTCGTCGCGCTCTACGACGATGAGCGATTCAGAAATGCCTTCACCGCCTCCTGCGCCTCGTCGTTGAGCATGGACAGCGCGAGCCAGTCGCGGGCGTGGTTCACGGTCTCGTGCCACGACAGGTCGCGCCAGAAGTTGAGCTGCTGCTTTGCGTAGCGCGTCGTCTGGGGCAGCCTCGCGGCAAGCTTCGCCACGACCTCGTCGACCTTCGCGTCGAGCTCCGCGGCCGCGACGACCCAGTTGACGAGGCCCCACTCCGCGGCCTGCGCGGCCGGGATCTGCTCGCACATGTAGATGATCTCGCGCGCGCGGCGGTCGCCGACGAAAACGGGAAGCCATTGTGTCGCGCCGCCGGCAGGGACCGAGCCGTGCTCGAGCCCGACATGCCGGATGAACGCGTCATCGACCATGATCGCGAGGTCACACGCCATCTGCAGCTCGTTGCCGCCGCCCACGGCGATGCCGTTGATGCGCGCGAGCGTCGGCTTGCCGATCTCGCGCAGCCTGTCGTGCATGTCCTTGAACGCGCCGAACCACTTCCAGTACTCGCGCGGCTTGCCGAGGTAGTCGGCCGACCAGGACTTGAGGTCGGCGCCGACGCAGAACGCGCGGCCGTTGCCGGTCACGACGACAACGCGGATATCGTCGTCCCACGATGCGTCCTCGCAGGCACGCGTGATCTCGCGCAGCATCCGAAAGTCGAACGCGTTCAGCACCTC
>JBKOVW010000392.1:0-6085 GCA_046724095.1 Actinomycetota bacterium
GGCTAAGCCCGCGCGCGTTCCCCGCGAAGCGGCGTCCCCAAGAGCTGGAGAGGAGCTACAGCTCCTCTCCAGCTCTTAAAAGCCCAGCGGCAATGACGGCCAGCGAAGCAAAGAGGCTGATGAAGATCCCGATGCCGCGGCCGTGCCAGCCGAAGAACTCGTCGGGGACGTCGATCAGGCGGATGAGCACGAAGATCGTCGAGAGCGCGCCGAGTGCGATCACCACGAGGCTTTCCGGCACGGTCGGAGGCAGCTCGATCCCCGCCTCCCTCAGGATCACGAGGGCGAGAACGGCGAGCCCGATGAAGAACACGAGCTTCCCGAGCGTGCCGGTGTGCCAGCCGATCACGCTGGTCGTCGGCCCCTGTCCCGAACCGACGTACCAGCCCGTAAACGCCGAGATCGCCAGCACGAGGCCGGACACCCAGGTGAGCTGTTGCCCCCAGCCCCAGACCTGCTCGAACGAGCGAGAGGGCCGCGGCCGAGGGGCGACGAGCCAGTCGTCCTCCTCCGGGGCGTCGGCGGGGGAAGGGTCGGGGGTCTCGTCGGGTGTCTGCACGTATGCCGCGGGAAAGGTGACCTTGGAGGCTCGGCCGAAGGGATACTCTAGGGGGTCTGGGGATGGCGCAGGGCAGCGAGACGACTCGGCGGTCGACCGACGACTACGTCGAATTCCGGGCTGCGGGCGAGTCCGTGAAGGGCGAGTTCCACTGTTCGGAGTGTGGCTACGGCGTCACGATCGTGCGCGCCCTGCCCCTGTGCCCGATGTGCGGCGGCACATCATGGGAACAGTCTCCGTGGAGCCCGTTCACGCGAGCCCACCAACCGCTCTAAACGCAAGAGCCGGAGCGTAAGCCGAGCGCAGCAGGCTTACGCGGAGGCGAACTGATGCGAGGCGCGCACGCGCAGCATGCGCGCGCCGCACGGCAGAAGACAACCGCCCACCAGCAAAGAGCGCGCGGGCTCAGCCCGCGCGCGTTCACCGCGAAGCGGCGTACCCAACCAAGTCTTCGGTCAAAGACCGAAGACTTTCTGCACCTCGTGCCAGATCGTGAGCATGAGGAAGACGGCGAGGCCGATGAGCAGGGCCAGCGTGACGACAAAGCGGAGACGCGCGCGCGAGGTCTCGCGTTTTCGTCGGCGCCGTGCGTTGCGCCGCGCGCGGTGGTAGTGGTACGCGCGGTCGATCGCCTCGGGGTCGACCGGCGGTTCTTCGGGCGCCGCGACGCGCCGCGCAGGCTGAGCCATGCGGGGAGTCTAGTGCCGGTCCGGTGCCGCTTCGACGATACTTTTGCGGGGTCGGGTTGATGGCGGTCTCACAGACTCAGCGCGAGCTCGATGCCCTTGCGGCAGTGGGGCTGGCGTTGGCGTCAGCCGACACGCTCGCGGAGGCGCTCCAGGCCGTGGCCGAGGGCGCGGCCCGCGCCGTGCAGACCGATGTCGCGATCGCACGCGCCGACGTCGACGGCCGCGCCACGGCGCTGGGCGTGGCGACGAGCTCGGGGGCGCTCGCTGCGGAGATCGCACGGTCCGGCTTCGCGCTCGACGAGCTTCCGCAGCACGAGGAGTCTGATCTGAAACGCGTGCCGCCCGGCGTCCGCCGCGCCGCCGAGCGCGCCAACGCGTCGGCGGCGCTGGTGCTTCCAGTGCATGTGGACGGCCGCGTCCGGGGCTCGCTCGAGCTCTTGCGCCACGCCGACGCGTTCGACGACCGTGAGCGGCGGCTCGCCCGGTTCGCCGCCGCGCAGGCGGCGCTTGCGTTCCGCGCGTTCGGGGAGGACCGCAAAGCGCTGGACGGAGCGCGCTCCGAGGGGTTGCTGTCGGTCGTCGGCGACGCGCTCGCAGCCGGCGCCGATGAATCCCGCACGGCCGACGAGCTTGTGCGCTTCGCTCTCGATGGGACAAGCGCCGAGGGCGCGCTGCTCTGGAGTCGAGCCGACAGCGGTGAGCTGGGGCTCGTCGCCGCCGCGGGCGAAGAGGTCATCACCGCCGCGGTGCGGGGCGCCGCCGAGAGCGCTCTGTCCGGCCGGGCCTCGGTGTCCGTCGAGGACGTCGACGGCGCCACCTCCGCAACGCTGCAGCTGGGGCAGCCGCCTGTCGGCACGCTGCAACTCCTCTTCGCACCCGGGCACGAGCCCACGAGGGCTGAGCTCTCGACGCTCGCGACATTCGGCGTGCGCGCGGCGCATGCTCTCCGCGCCAGCTTGCGGTCGCGCACGGTCACGCTCGAGCTCGAGCGCACGCGCGCCTTGCTCGCCGTCGTCGGCCAGGCGATTTCGCAGCTCTCGCTCGCACACACGCTGGAGACGGCGGTCGAGCGCGTGGCGGAGCTGCTCGACGCCGATCGCCTCGCCGTCTACCTCCAGGAGAACAACCGCCTGTACTCCGCCGCGGACGTCGGCCTCGCCGGGCCGCATGTGCGGTTAGGGGAGCGGTTGCTCGAGCTCTCGCTGGGCCCGTACCGCTCGCGTGGGCTGCTCGCCGCTCCTGACATCGCGGCCGATCCGCGTCTGACGGCCGTCGCAGATGCCGCCGCCGAGGCCGGAATCGAGGCCGTCGCTGCCGTGCCGCTGCTTGCGCAGGAGGACGTCACCGGTCTGCTCGCGGTGTTCCCGCCGAGAGGGAAATCTCTCTCGGAGAACGAGTCTGCGCTGCTGACGGCGCTCGCCGCGCAGCTCGCGGTCGCGGTGCAGAACGCTCAGCTCCACGAGCGCGCCACGCGGCTGAGCGAGGAACGCGAACGCGCGCTCGGCGCCGAGCGCGCCGCCTCGAAACAGGTCCGCGCGCTCTACGAGATCTCCCGCTCGTTCGCGCAGAGCCTGTCGCTCGAAGCGACGCTCGAAGCGGTCACGAGCACGATCGTGGACGTGCTCGACGTCGACGCCGCCCTGATTCGCATGCCCGACGAGCGGCGCGACTGGGTCCTGCCACGCGTGCTGAAGGTCGCCGATCCGCGGCTCGAGGAGGTCATGCGGCCGCTGCTCTTCCGGCCGCAGCCGTTCGGCGCGCGCAAGATCCAGCGGCTGTTCCGGCTCGCTGAGCCATACCAGCTGACGCCGGAAGAGTTCCCCGAGCTCGCTCCGTTCCTCGAGCGCGGCTGGACGGGCGCCGCCGTGCCGATCGCGACATCCTCGGAGGTGCTCGCGTCGCTGAAGATCATCTCGATGCGTCCCGGCGCGCCAGTCACGCAGGAGACGCTCGACGAGGCGGTGCGCATCTCCGGGCAGGCGGCGTTGGCGATCGACAACGCCCGCCTCTACCAGCAGCAGAAGCAGTTCGCCGACACGATGCAGCGCTCGCTGCTCCCGCAGGCGGTGCCGGAGCTTCCGGGGCTCGAGCTGGGTGCGGCGTACGAATCGTCCGCGCGCGTCGACGTCGGCGGCGACGTCTACGACTTCATGGAGCTGCCCGACGGCCGGCTCGCCGTCGCGCTCGGCGACGTCACTGGTCACGGCATCGAAGCCGCCGCCGACATGGCGATGGCGAAATTTGTCTTTCGCTCGCTCGCGCGCGACCACGCGGATCCCAGCGACTTCCTCCAGGCGGCCAACGACGTCGTCGTCGGCGAGATCGCGCCCGGCAAGTTCATCACGATGATCTACGTCGTCATCGACCCAGCTACGGGCGGGGTCGCGGTCGCAGGCGCGGGACATCCCGCACCGCGAATCGTGAGCGCCGCCGGCGACGTCACGTCGCTCGACGCAAAGGGGCTCGTCCTCGGCGTCGAGCTCGGCCAGGACTACGAGGACGTGAACGCGCAGCTCGAGAGCGGCGACGCGGTCGTTCTCTTCACCGACGGCGTGATCGAGGCACGGCGCGAAGGAGAGCTGTACGGCCTCGAGCGCCTCGACCGTGTCCTGTCCGAGCGCGCAGCGCTGCTGCCGGCCGAGCTCGCGCACGCGGTGCTCGCCGACTGCCGCTCGTTTGCGCGCGGCGAGCTCGCGGACGATTGCGCCGTCGTCGTCGTCCGGCGCGTGTGATCGAGCTGGGGCGGTCGGCCGGCCGCTTTGCGCGCGTCGGCCACCGCGGCGCTTCGGCGCTCGCACCGGAGAACACGCCCGAGGCGTTCGCGCTCGCTGTCGAGCTCGGTTGCGACATGCTCGAGTTCGACGTCCTCGCCGTGAGCGATGGGACGCTCGTCGTCGCCCATGACTCGCGCCGTCTGCGCGATCCGGGCGTCGTCACGCTCGACGAGGCGCTCGCCTTCTGCGCGGACCGGCTGCCGGGAATCGGCCTCCAGGTCGACCTCAAGCGTCGCGGCATCGAGCAGGCCGTCGTCGAAGCTCTGCGTCGCCACGGCGTGCTCGAGCGGTCGTGGGTCAGCGGCTTCGATGCCGACGCGCTGAGGCGCGTCGCGGCGCTCGAGCCGGACCTGCCGCGCTCCTTCACAATGCCGCGCGACCGCTTCGGGATCTCCAAGCGCGGCCCGCTGGCGCCGCTCGTCCGGGGCGGGCTGCGCACGGTCGGAGCATCCCTGCCACACCGAATCTCGGCCGTCCTCGAGCGCGCACGGGCCACGGCCCTGACGCTCCACCATTCCGTCGCGTCGGCCGACGCGATCGACCGTGCGCACGAGCTCGGAGCTCCGGTCTACGTCTGGACGGTCGACGATCCGAAGCTCGCCGAGAGGCTCGTGCGCTGGGGCGCCGACGGTATCATCACGAACGATCCGCGGGTCTTTACTGGATTGACAACGTGAAGCGTCTCTGCCTCCTGTTCGCCGCCGGGCTCCTCGTGGCGTCCGCGCCTGCCGCTGCCGACGATGCGCCGCCGGCGACGATCCCGCTCGGGGTGACGATCGGCGGCGTCGCGGTCGGCGGTCTCACGCCCGACGTCGCGGCCGCGACCGTTCAGCAGCAGTTCAACCAACCCCTCGACCTCGAGATCGGCACGACGAGCGTGCTCGTCACGCCGGACGTGCTCGGCGCGACGGCCGTGATGGATCGCGCGATCGAGCGGGCCCTCGTCGCGCAGCCGAACCAGCCAATCTCGCTCGGCGTCACGGTCGTCAGCGGCACCATCGCCGGCTTCGTCGGCAAGCTCGCGCAGCGCTTCGACCGCCAAGCGGCCGACGCGAAGCTCTCGCTGCGCAACCTGCGCCCCTGGCTGTCGAAGGAGCGCGCCGGCCGGAAGCTCGACCAGCGCGGCGCGGTCCGCATCATCAACGTGGCGCTCGCGAAGATGACGCGCGAGCCGCTGCGGTTGGCCACGAAGTCGGTGAAGCCGAAGGTCACGCGGCGCAACTTCGGGCCGGTCATCGTCATCCGCCGCAACTCCAACAAGCTCCTCCTCTACAACGGCATGAAGCCCTGGCGCTACTTCGTGGTCGCGACGGGGCAGAGTCAGTACCCGACGCCGCTCGGCCGCTTCGCGATCGTCGTCAAGTGGAGGAACCCGTGGTGGTATCCGCCGAGCTCGCCGTGGGCGCAGGGGCAGAAGCCGATTCCGCCCGGGCCGAACAATCCGCTCGGCACGCGGTGGATGGGCCTGTCGGCGCCGGGCGTCGGCATCCACGGGACGCCCTCTGACGCCTCGATCGGCTACTCGGTCTCGCACGGCTGCATCCGCATGCACATCCCCCAGGCGGAGTGGCTGTTCAACCACGTCGAGATCGGGACGACTGTCTTCATCGTCGCGGCCTGATGGCACGACCAGTCCGGCTGACTGCGCAGGCACTCGCAGTCGCTGTCGTTCTCGGCCTGCTTGCGCTCCTCGTTTGGCGCGTCGCGCATCAGAACACCGCGACGGTCTCGAAGGCGCTCGACGAGGGCCATCATCCGACCGCGCCCACGTTCGACCTAGCGCGCCTCGACGGCCGCGGCCGTATCGACCTCGCTGCGATGCGGGGGAAGAAGCCGCTCGTGCTGGACTTCTGGGCGTCGTGGTGCACGCCGTGCATCCACGAGTCGCGGCGCCTCGAGGCCGCGATGAAGAAGTACGGTGACCGCGTCACGTTCATCGGCGTCGACACGAAGGACTTCTCCGCCGACGCACGCAGCTGGCAGCGTCAGCACGGGATCACCTATCCCAGCGTGCACGACGGCGGCGGCAAGGTGCTCGCGAAGTGGGGAGGGCTGCCGATCCC
>JBKOVW010000195.1:0-6398 GCA_046724095.1 Actinomycetota bacterium
GGTCACGCCCGCGACGCTCTCCGGCAGGCCGGCGAGCAGGAGGCCCATCCGCGCAACGTTGCGGTTGTCCTCGCCGGCCTGGTTCGCCGCACCGAAGTACACGTCCTCGATCTGTTCCGCCTGCACGCCGGCGCGCTTCACTGCCTCGGCGATCACCAGCGCGGCGAGGTCGTCGGGGCGATGGCCCGACAACGCGCCACCGCGCCGCCCGATCGGCGTGCGCACTGCGGAGAGAACGACTGCGCGGTTCACGGGATCCAGCGTAGTAGCTGGCCGACTGTTAAAGCCCGGGCGCCGAACGGGACGATGAGCTCGTTGTGAAACTGGTCGCCGCTCTCGCACTCATGGTCGCGCTCGCAGCGCCGGCCGACAAGCTGAGCCGGATGGCTCCGGGCCTGAACCGGCGCTTCGACGCCGCCGGGCTCCGCGACTGCGGCTCGAACCAGGCATAGCGGGCGCCTCGTCGCATAAGGTGCCGCACGTGCAGGAGCTGGCGGGTGGACTGTGGACCTGGACCGGGCGTCATCCTGACTGGAACGACGACCCGCACTGGGGCCCGGAAGTGCGCTCGTACGCGTTGCGCACCGACGACGGCGTGATCCTCTTCGACCCGATCGCGCCGCCGGAGGAACTGACGCGTGAAGGCAACGTTCAGGTCGTGCTCACCGCGGAGTGGCACGGCCGTGACGCCGAGCGGCTCGGGCTCCCGGTCCGTGGCGACGACCTCCCGCCCGAGGTGAATGCACAGCCGGGATTCTTCCCGGGCGAGCGCACGCTCTGGATCCCTGCGCACAACGCGCTCGTCGTCGGCGACTCCCTGCCGGACGGCGGCGCGATGCCCGATGCATGGCTCGAGTCCGAATGGGCGAAGGCGACGCGCGAGGAGTACAACGAGAAGCTGCGGCCGCTGCTCGAGCTACCGGTGGAGTTGTTGCTGCCGACGCACGGAGATCCCGTGCTCGACGACGCGCAGAGCGCGCTTCGAGCCGCTCTTTCGTAGGTCAAGCGGACCGATCGGTCATTTCAGACGGATCGGAGGCAGAGCCTCCGATCCTGGAGGCGGCACCGCAAGCGGTGCCTCAGGCGCGTGCTCTCCTGAGGAACTCCTCGACTGCCTTGCGACCCTCGTCGCCGTAGTCGCACGTCAGCTCGTTCACGTACATGTCGATGAACGTCGTCGCGTGGTCGACGTCGAGATCGCGCGCGAACCCGAGCGCGTACCGAGTCGCTTCCTCTTTGTGTCGCAAACCGGCGTTGATCGAGTCGAGCAGCACGTCGGAGAGCTCGTCGCGGCGCTGCACGTCCCGCCGGACGACGTTCACGCCGAGCGGCAGCGGCAGACCCGTCTCGAGCAGCCACCATTCGCCGAGGTCGAGCACTTTGACGAGGCCCTCCTCCGCGTACGTGAGCTGGCCCTCGTGGATCAGCAGGCCGGCGTCCGCCCGTCCGGACTTGACCTCGTCGAGGATGCGGTCGAAAGCCAGTGCGCGATGCGGGAAGTCGGGGCCGAGCGCCATGCCGAGCACTCGGAATGCCGTCGTCAGGCGACCGGGGACGACGATCTCGATGTCCCGCAGCTGCGTGAGCGAGAGCGGCTCGCGCGCGACGACGATCGGGCCGTACCCGGAGCCGATCGACGCGCCGTGGGGTAGCAGGTCGTAGCGCTCCTGGACGAGCGGATACGTGGCCAGCGAGAGCGCCGTCACCTCGAGCCGTCCTTCGAGCGCCCACTCGTTGAGAACCTGGATGTCCTCGGGCACGAGCTCGAAGTCGAACCCGCGCGCGTCGACGTTCCCCGTCGCCAGGCCCCAGACCATGAACGCGTCGTCGGGGTCGGCCGAATGCCCGATCCGGACCAGCACGGACCGCAGCCTAGACTGTGTGCGTGGCCAAGCCCGCGCTAACCGACGCGATCCAGGACTACCTGCGCGAGATCTACAAGCTCGGCGCGGAGGACGGCCGCGTCTCCGTCACCGCGCTCGCGAAACGCCAGGGTGTGTCGCCTGCTTCGGCGAGCGCGATGGTGAAGAAGCTCGCGGCACTCGACCTCGCGGTGCACGAGCCGTACCGCGGCGTGACGCTGACGGCGGCAGGGGAGAAGGTCGCGCTCGAGGTGATCCGGCATCACCGGCTGCTCGAGCTCTACCTCGCCGAGACGCTCGGCTTGGACGTCGACGACGTGCACGACGAGGCCGAGCGGCTCGAGCACGTCATCTCCGAGGAGCTGGAGCAGCGCATCGACAAGGCGCTCGGCTTCCCAACCCACGACCCGCACGGCGATCCGATCCCCGACGCCAATCTCAAGTGGCCGAGGACGGGCGCGACGACACGGGCCGGAGGTTAGTGCAGGCGAAGCCGCACTAACCGGAGGGCCGAACTCACCCGAGCGGCGCGCGCGAAGCCCGCGCAGCTCCGCGGACACCGGCAGACGCCGACCACCTCTGAAGTGCGCGGCCTCCGGCCGCGCACGTTGACTCCGCGAAGCGGCGATCCTCTCCCGCTGAACGAGCGCAGCTCGTTCAGCGCCCAAAGAACCAGCGCTCGAGAGGCTTGAGCATCTCGTCTCGTGTGAAGGGCTTGAGGTGTTCCGAACGCCCGTCGCTCTCGGACACCGTGCAGTCGTCCTCGAGCGTCTCGTTCGCGGCCAGCAGGCAGTCGTCCAGCTCGTACCCCTCGAACACGTAGTCGTCGCGCCGCGGCTCGTAACTCGGACGGTGCTGCGGATTCACCGCGCGCCCGACTGCCCAGAGCGCGCCCTGCTTGCGCTCGATCCAGATGACGATCGTCTCGTCCGCCCCTGCGTCGTCGACGCCGTGGACGACCCTTTCGGCGAAGCGGCCTTCCGTCGATTTCCGCCTCACGAGGCAAGGATACAATCGCCGTAATGCAGCGACTCGCGAGCCTGCTGCGCTCTCCGTTCTCTTTTCTGTTCGCTCGTTCGAGCACAGAGGACCGCGTCGCCGCATACGTCATCCGCGAACACGGCCGCGGGCGCGGTCTGAACGAGATCCTGGAGGACCGCTACGTGCAGAACCGACTCACGCCCCAGCAGCGCCTGCGCCTGCTCGACCGGCCCGAGGTGATTCAGGCGCTCGGCGACGAGACCGTCGAAGACACGCGCAGAGAGCTCGAATCAGCGCGGACTGCCTGAGACGCGCTCCACAACAGCTGCTGCAGCGGCGATGTCCCAGGCGGCGATTCCGTTCGACTTGAAGACGATGATGTCGTCCGGCGACTGACGCCCGGGAAGGTCGCCGCCCACGATCTCGTGCAGCTCGTGCACCTCGAGCCAGTCGAGCACGCCGCTCTCGACGGGCTCGATCAGATCCGCGGATTCGCTGCGCGCCTGCTCCAGCCAGTCGCAGCAGACGAGCGAGGCGCGCTCGAGCACCACGTTGTCGAGCTCGCGCGACCGGCCGTTGTTCGCGCCCGCCGCGCACACGAACGCTCCCGGCGCGAGCCATTCGCCGCGCAGGACGGGGTCGCGCGACGTCGTGATCGTGACGACGATGTCCTGCCCCGCCGGGTCGCGGTGGCTCTCGCCAGCTTCCGCGCCGACCCGTTCGCAGAACTCCTGCAGGTTGCGCTCGGTCCGGCAGTACGCGACGACGCGCTCGATCCGCGGCAACGCTGCGCGGATGCACGAGACCTGCGTCTCGGCCTGACCGCCGCAGCCGATCACACCGAGCGTCGCCGCATCGTCGCGCGCGAGATGCCTCGCCGCGACGGCGCTGGCGGCGCCGGTGCGGAGCCGGCCGAGCCAGTCCGCCTCGATCACCGCGACCAGCTCGGGCCGCTCGGTCGAGAAGAGCGCCACGGCGAACGCGGCTCCGTCGGCCATGCCGACGTACGCCTTCACCCCTGCGTAGCCGAGCTCGAGATCGGAGGCCGCCATGTCCGCGAGCCGTCCCTCTTCGACCTCGAGCCGGCGGCGCGGCGCGATCTGAACGCTGCCCGCCGCCATCCGGCCGAGGCTCGCCTCGATTGCCGCCACCGCGTCGGCCGGCGAGAGCAGCTCCTGTACGTCGCGTTCGGAGAGATAGACCGTCAGACCGCTAATTCTTCTTGATGAAGCTGATCGAGCCGTTCGCCTCGAGGATCCCCCACTCGACCTCGTCGAGCGACCCGATCTGCTGCTGGCGCATCTCCTCGGCGACTTCATCCGGCGTCATCCGTTCGCGCTTCAGATTGTGCTCCACGAGCTCGCCGCGCTCGACGAGGACAACCGGCTCGCCTTCGAACACCTTGCGCGCGCTACGCGACTTGTAGGAAAGGTACGAGGTGAACACCTGCAGCGACGCGATCGTGGCGATCGCGAGCACCGCGCCCGTGACGGAGTAGTCGTCCTGCGTCAGACCCTGCTGGATCGCGTCGCCGAGGATGATCAGCAGCACGAGATCGAACGGCGTCATCGACGACAGCTCGCGCCGTCCGATCACGCGCATGATGAAAACGACGAACACGTACAAGGCGATTGCGCGGAGAACGATGTCCATGCGCTAAGGGAAAATCGTGATGGTGCGGTGGACTTGCAGAATGGGCGTGTTCCCGTCCTTCAGCGTCACGGACGCATCGCGACGACCGACGTTGGTCGGGTTCGTCTGGAACTGCATGAAGAGCAGGTATGACTGACCTGCTGGGATGTGGCCGAGGTCGAGGCTGAGACGGCCGTTGTTGCTCGCCTCGCCGACCGGGGACGGCTCGATCGTGTTGACCGTCATCCCTTCGAGCCAGCCTGGGCTGAGCACCAGGGTCGCCTGCTTCAGGTCGCGCTGAGCGGTGATGTGAAAGCGCGCCTGCCACAGCAGGCCGCTGCGAACGGTGTGCGGCGCAAACAGCTTGAGCGACGCTGCGCCTGCTGCGTTCGCAGTCGTCGTCTGAGGATGCTGCCCGAAGATGTTGAGCAGCCCGAGCAGCGCGACGATCGGCAGCAGCGCGAACAGCCCGCGACGAACCCAGATCTGCCAGCCGCGGCCTTCGAGGTCGCGGTCGCGCTTGAGGACGATCTGGTCGGGAACGCCCGCCATGCGAGCGTCTTGCTCGCATGGCGCGGACGAAAAACGTGCGCACGTTAGGCGCTACACTGGTTCGACTTCAGAGCGCCCGTAGCTCAGGGGATAGAGCGCAGCCCTGCGGAGGCTGAGGTCGCATGTTCGAATCATGCCGGGCGCATCACCGCGCGGAATCCGGCGCGCTGCGCGCGCCATGATGATTCCACGCGGGTTGCGCTATCGGACAGCGTCAGTGGCGAAGCCGGGCTGAGCCCGGCTTCGCGGCGATCTTGAGTTGCGCGTCGGCCGGGACTTCTGTGCGGACATAGCCGAGAGCCACGCCGTTCGCCGCGCTGGTGATTCGGCCGACCGTCTTGTCGCCGAGGATCAACTCGTCGCCGGCTGCTGCTTCGCCTTCGATGTCGAGAACCTGTAGGCGGCGGTTGACCTTGCCTCGGTAGTGCTGCCGGGCGATTGGTTCCTGGCCTGGGTAGCAGCCCTTTGTGAAGCTGATGTGGGTTTCGTCGAGGCCGGCTTCGGCCGGGAGGATGCTGTCGTCGAGCTCGCGTCCCCAGAGCGGAATGCGCGATTCGATGCGCCACCGCTCGACCTCCGCTTCGCTCGCCTCGTCGCCGGGTGGGCGCTCGTCGAGCACCTCGCTGCCGCCGAGCACGAGCCATGACTCGTGCCGCTCTGGCTCGATCTCGACCTTCGCCGCGAAGCGTGCGCGCAGCAGCTGCGCCCGGACCACGTCACCGAGCTCCGGCTCCGTCAGCAGCAGATAGTCGTCGGGCGCGCGGCGGACGACGCGGAGCGGCGCGACGATGCGCGCCTTCGCCGTCAGCAGCAGCGCGTCGCACACGTCGGCGGCGGCGACGTCGTTCGACACCATCCGCTGCAGGAAGTCCTCCGCGTCGGGCCCCGACACGCGGACGTACGCACGCGGACGAAACGCAACGCTCGACATCGCAACTAGTGTAGGTCGTGGATGTCCCTACTACCGCCAGTCGCAGCTGTCGCGGGCCCTTCCGAGGCACAGACGCAGCCGGGTCTTCGGCGTAACTTGGAGCCGTAGGCTGTCGCTCTTCCGTGGCAAGGCCGAACAGAAGCTGATCGAGAAGGGGCTGGACCCGGCACGACTGCCGCCGGGCCAGTACCTGACCGAGAAGTGGCCTGTACTGCACGCCGGCACCGTGCCGCAGACCGACCTTGCGACGTGGGACTTCAAGGTCTTCGGCGAGGTCGAGGAACCGGTCACGCTCACGTACGAGGAGCTGCAGGCGCTGCCGCAGACGGAGATCACCGTCGACATCCACTGCGTGACACGCTGGAGCCGCTTCGACACGAGCTTCAGAGGGGTCCACTGGCGCGAGCTCGCGAAGCTCGTCCGCCCGAAGCCGGCAGCGA
>JBKOVW010000077.1:0-2127 GCA_046724095.1 Actinomycetota bacterium
TCTTCGCGCACGCCCGGAAGGGTGGTGAACTCGTGCGCGACCCCTTCGATCTTCACCGAGGTGACCGCTGCGCCCTCCAGCGAGGAGAGCAGCACGCGGCGCAGCGAGTTGCCGAACGTGTAGCCGAAGCCGCGGTCGAGAGGCTCGATCACGAAGACGCCGCGGTCCTCGTTGACCTCCTCGTGCGTAATCTTTGGAACCTGGAAATCGGTCGCGCGTACTGCC
Source organism: Actinomycetota bacterium (assembly GCA_046724095.1). Lineage (GTDB taxonomy): Bacteria > Actinomycetota > Thermoleophilia > Gaiellales > Gaiellaceae > 3-1-20CM-4-69-9. Next base: position 226 of record JBKOVW010000077.1, read on the forward strand.
ACTTAGAGTCCTTTCCCTTCCTTTGAAAACGAGATGGTGAGCGCTACTTGGAGTAGAGCTCGACGATCAGTTGCTCGGAGACCGGCGTGTCGATCTCGGCACGCTCGGGCCACTTCAAAACCGTGCCGGTCAGCCCGTCGTGGTCTGCCTGCAGCCACGGGGCGACGGCGGCGGTGAGGTCGGTCGCGTCGCGGACGATCTGCTCCGCGCTCGACCCTGCCTTCAGGGTAACGACGTCGTCGGGCTTGACCTGGTAGCTCGGGATGTTCACTCGGCGTCCGTTCACGGAGAAATGCCCGTGGCGGACGAGCTGCCGCGCCTGCGCGCGCGACGCCGCGAAGCCGAGGCGGTACACGACGTTGTCGAGGCGCGTCTCGAGCATCCGGAGCAGGTTCTCGCCGGTGATCCCGCCCTGCTTGTTCGCCTTGTCGTAGTAGGTGCGGAACTGCGTCTCGAGGAGCCCGTAGTAGCGGCGCGCCTTCTGCTTCTCGCGCAGCTGCAACAGGTACTCGCTCTGCTTGATCCGGCCGCGGCCGTGCTCGCCCGGCGGATACGAGCGGCGCTCGATGGCGCATTTCTCGGTCAGGCAGCGCTCGCCCTTCAGGAAGAGCTTCATGCCCTCCCGGCGGCACTGCTTGCACTTCGGGGAACGATCGCGAGCCACTAGACGCGCCTCCGCTTCTTCTGGCGGACGCCGTTGTGCGCCTGTGGCGAGACGTCCTTCACTCCGAGAATCTCGAGACCGGCCGCCTGGAGCGAGCGGATCGCCGTCTCTCGGCCCGAGCCCGGGCCCTTGACGAACACCTCGACCTTCTGCAGGCCGTGCTCCATGCCCTTGCGGGCCGCCGAGTCGGCCGTCACCTGCGCGGCGAACGGTGTCGACTTGCGGGAGCCCTTGAACCCGGCCGAGCCGGCGGACTCCCAGACGATGACGTTGCCCTCCTTGTCGGTGAGGGCGACGATCGTGTTGTTGAACGAGGTCTTGATGTGCGCCTGGCCGATGGCGATGTTCTTGCGAACCTTGCGGCGCGTGCGGCCGCGGGCCGCGGATCTGCGGGGAGGCGCCATGTCTTACTTCGCCTTCTTGCCGCGTCCGACGGTCTTCTTCGGGCCCTTGCGCGTTCGGCCGTTCGTCTTCGTGCGCTGGCCGCGCACGGGGAGCCCGCGGCGGTGGCGTATCCCCCGATACGCGCCGATCTCGGTCAGGCGCTTGATCGCCTGCGCCCGGTCGCGCCGGAGGTCGCCCTCGACCTCGACCTCGGAGTCGATGTAGTTGCGGAGCTTCGTCACCTCGTCGTCGGTGAGGTCGCGCACCTTCTGCTCGGGATCGAGCTCCAGCTCGCGGATGATCTTCTGGGACGTCGACTTCCCGACCCCGTAGATGTACGTCAGCCCGATCTCGAGCCGCTTCTGCGTGGGGAGGTTGACTCCGGCGATGCGTGCCACGTGGGTTAGCCCTGCCTTTGCTTGTGACGGGGGTTGGAGCAGATGACGATGGTGCGACCGTGCCGCTTGATGACGCGGCAGCGCTCGCACATGGGCTTGACGGATGGGCGTACCTTCATGTCGTTTACTTCATCCGGAAGGTGATTCGGCCGCGGGTGAGGTCATAGGGAGAGAGCTCGACCTTGACGCGGTCGCCGGGGAGGATGCGGATGTAGTGCTTGCGCATCTTCCCGGAGATGCGAGCGAGGACACTGTGGCCATTGTCGAGCTGCACCCGGAACATCGTGCTGGGGAGCGCTTCGACGACCTCGCCCTCGACCTCGATCTTCTCTTCCTTGGTAGGCAAATTCCCTTCAGTGAATAGGAGTCTCGGACGTGAACACGCGCACGGCAGAGCCGTGCGCGAAGGCGATCATCGTAGCAAAGCGGCTTTTTCCGACGTCAGCACCCGTGGGC
>JBKOVW010000126.1:0-7474 GCA_046724095.1 Actinomycetota bacterium
CGACGAGGCGAGGAGGCCGCCGGCGACGGCCCGTACCTGTGGGATCACCAGCAGCGCGGACAGCAGCCCGATGAAGATGATCGCGGTGGTGACGCTACGCCGGACGACGCGGTAGCGCGTCATGGTCTCCGGCGTCAGTTGCCGGCGCGCGATGCGCCGGTCGATCAGCCGCGCAACGACAGCCGCGATCAGCAGGACCACGCCGACGACGATCAAGCGGTGCCAAAACGGCATGGGCCTCTATTCGACAAGCAACAGACAAAACCCCTGCCCCACGACCACCCCAGGGCCGGAGCCCTAAGACATGCGGCAGCCGTCTTAGGGCGGGGGCGGACTGATTCGAGGCGCCGACGCGAAGCATCGCCGCGCCGCACGGAGGGAGGCAAACGCCCACCGCCAAGAAGCGCGCGAGTTCAGCTCGCGCGCGTTCCCCGCGAAGCGGCGAACCTTCAACCGGCGAAGACGGAGTCTTCGCCGGAAGCCCAGCAGTATCCCCTACCGCTGGGCTCGAAGCGGCCGATGCCGCGGAAGTGTCCGGCGATCACGGCCGCGCCCTCGGCGGCGAGCTCGGGGATGAGACGGCGCCGCGTCGCGGCGGCGACATCCGGGTCCATGTCGTTCACGAAGACGAGGTCCGGGTCGGCGATCTGCAGCTCGTGGGCGGCGGCGTCGCCGATCACCGCGAGCCCCTCGGCCCGGACGATCATGTGCCCGGGCGTGTGTCCGGGCGCAGGCTGCACGCAGATGCCGGGAGCAATCTCCACCTCGGCAGCCACGTGCTCGACGCGCTCGAGCGGGAGGACCTTCTCGCGCAGGTGCGGGCGCTCGGCGAGGGACGGCTCGCTCATGAAGTAGGCCCAGTCGTCCTCGTGGACGACGTAGCGCGCGTTCGGAAACGAGCCCGTCCAGCCGACGTGGTCGACGTGGAGATGCGTGTGCACGACAACGTCAACGTCGTCCGGTGCGACGCCCAGGCGCGCGAGCGCGTCGAGCAGCGCCGCCTCGCCGTCGGGCATGAACGGCCGCGGCTTCGGGCCCGCGCCCGTGTCGACGAGCACCGTTGCGCCGCCGCTGCGAAGCAAGGCGCAGTTCACCGGGATCCACCAGTCCACGTCGGAGTGGATCGCAGGAAGGGCCTCGCGCAGCGTCGCGAACGTGCCCTCGCAATCCGCGACGACGTCGGCCTTCACAGCGGCTTCCTCCCGGCGAATCCCTCGTCGACGCCGTGCCAGTACCGGATCTCGGCCTCGCCGAGCTTCCAGCACAACAGGACGAGCTCGCCGTCGCGCCGCGACGGGAAGTCGAGCAGGCCCTCCTCGAGGGACTTGATCTGCGCGCCGGCGGCGTTGATCTCCTCCGCGCACACGCCGATCGCATCGGCCTCGCGCTGAATCGCCTCGGCGAGCTCGCGCAGGTCGCTCGGCTGCATGTCGCCGCCGTTCCCCGCAATCCGGCTGACGAGACGCCGCTGCGCGCGTTGCGCCTCCCCCAGCCGGCGTCCGTGCTCGACCATTCGGGTCACGACCGGGCGCAGTTCCTGCACCGCGGCGTTCGCCTCTTCCAACGTGAACTCTCGATCCACGGGCCTAGGCGTCGCCTCGACGCATAGAGACCGGGCGAGCTCTGCTCGTCCAGTCGTTCAACGCACGGTGTTGGACTCGCTTCAGGACTGATCTCGCAAGCACCGCCCTATCATCACGGTTCGTGCTCGGCATCTATGTGTGGAGCCGAGCCGTGATCTGGCTCGGAGCGGTGTTCGCGTTCTACTGGTTCGAGCCGAACCGCAGTCCGCGCGCGGGCCGCTGGGACTCGCCGCTGATCCATGACCTCGGGTCCTTCACGGACATCTGGGCGCGGTGGGACAGCGTCTTCTTCGTGCGCATCGCGGAGCACGGCTACGACCACGCGTCCGCGGCGTTCTATCCGCTCTATCCCTCCCTCGTCGCGGTGCTCGGGCGTGTCTTCTTCGGCCACTACGTGCTCGCGGGCATCGTCATCTCCCTGGCGGCATGTCTCGGCGCCTTCGCGCTTCTGTACCACCTCGCGGAGGAGCGTCTCGGCGCCGAAGGCGCGTGGCGGGCGGTGTTGTACCTCGCGATCTTCCCGACCGCGCTCTTCCTCCAGGCCGTCTACAGCGAGTCGCTCTACCTACTGCTCGTGCTCGCAGCGTTCGTTGCGGCGGAGCGCGGCCGCTTCGCCGTCGCCGGCGTCGCCACGGGACTGGCCATCCTCACGCGCATCACCGGCGTCGCGCTGCTGCCGGCGCTCGCGGTGCTGGCCTGGCGCGCGTCAGACCGCAAGCGCGCGCTCGGCGGCCTCGCGCTGTCGATCCCGATCGCAGCCGTCTACCCCCTGCTGCTCTGGCAGCAGGTCGGCGACCCGTGGGCGTTCTGGAACGCGCAGGACGAGTGGCACCGACACCTCTCGCGCGCGGGGCCGTTCGGCGGCATCTGGGCTGCGCTGGTGCACTGGACGCCGTCGCATGCCGAGTTCCAGCACGCGATCGCCGTCAACGTCGAGGCGCTCGTCGCCCTGCTGCTGTTCATTCCGCTGACCGTGGTCGCCTGGCGGCGCTTCGGCGCTCCGTACGGATTGTTCGCCGCGGTGAGCCTGGCGCTGCCGCTCAGCTACCCGAGCTCGCGCTGGCCGCTGCTCTCCCTGCCGCGCCTCGGCCTCGTGATCTTCCCCTTCTTTCTCGCACTCGCAGCGCTGACCACGGGACGTCCGCGCGCGCACGCGCTTGTGGCGGCGACGAGCGCACTGTTCCTCGGCATCGCGGTCGTGCAGTGGGCGCTGTGGCAATGGGTGGCGTGAACGCGGCCGAGCTCGACGGCGTCACCGTCGACGCCTACGGGACGCTCGTTACGCTCGTCGACCCGGTGCCGGCGCTGACCGCAGCGCTCGCAGAGCGCGGCGTCGCGCGCGATCCCGAGACGGTCGTGCACGGGTTTCGCACCGAGGTCGCGCACTACACGAAGCACTCTGCGGAGGGACACGACGAGGCAGGGCTCGCGCAGCTGCAACGCGACTGCGCGCACGTCTTCCTCGAGGCAGTCGACGCAGGGCTCGATGCCGCGGAGTTCGCGCCGGCATATGCGAGCGCGATGCACTTCCAGCTCCTGCCGGGGGTCGTGCCTGCGCTCGCGCGACTGCGCAGCCTCGGCCTCGAGCTCGCCGTCGTCGCGAACTGGGATCTGACGCTGCGCCGCATGCTCGACGAGGTCGGCCTCGCCGAGCACTTCCGCATCGTCGCGCACGCAGCGGGCAAGCCGGCGGCGGACGGGTTGCTGCGCGCGCTCGACGCCCTGGGCGTGAGCTCGCGTCGCGCGCTCCACATCGGCGACGACGCGGTCGACGAGGTCGCGGCAGGCACCGCGGGGATGTACTTCGCCCCGGCGCCGCTGCCGGACGCGGTTGCGGGGCTGACATGAGCCCGCTCGCGGCGTGGACGAGCTTCGTCCTTGCCTTCGCGTCGCTGAGCTACGCCGTCCGCTTCACCGAGGGAAAGCCGGACAAGGACGTCCTCTACCAGTGGTCGACCGTCGCGAACAGCCTCATCCAGTTCGCGATCATCGGTTTGATCGTCTACGGCATCGCCGGTCTCGGGAACCGCCGCGAGCTGCTGGCGCTGCGGCGCCCGACGTCGTGGTGGGTCGCGCTCGGCATCGGCGTGGGGATCGGCATCGGCATGACGATCCTCACCGCAGCGCTCGGCCCGCTGCTTCATCCCGGGCGTGAACAGGGCGTGACGCCCGACGTCTGGGAGCCCAAGCATGCGGCCGCGTACGTCGCGAACGGCGTCGTCGTCTGCATCGTCGCGCCGATCGTCGAGGAGCTGACGTTCCGCGGCCTCGGCTACTCCGTCCTCGTCCGCTTCGGACGATGGACCGCCATCGTCCTCGTCGGCGTCGCATTCGGGCTCGCGCACGGCCTCGTCGAGGCATTTCCGTTCCTCGCCGCCTTCGGCGCCGGGCTCGCGTACCTTCGCAGCAAGGTCGACAGCGTGTACCCGGGGATGATCGTGCACGGCCTCTTCAACGCCACGGCGCTCGCCGTTGCCGTTTCGGGCAAACCGCAGCAGGAAAATATGCTGCGCGCATGCGCTGGGGTCTGGTCGCTACTGCACTTCTGAGCATCACCATCCAGGCGTTGCCCACGTCGGGGCCCGCGCCGTTGACGGTGACGTTCAGCGCCGGCGGCGCATCGTCGGCCCACTGGGACTTCGGCGACGGAACTGCGGCGGACGGTGTCGCGGTGCAGCACACGTACGCGGCCGGACGGTGGAATGCGACCGTGACCGCCCAGACGTCCGACGGCACCACCACCACCCAGACCGTTCCGATTACCGCCTACGGGCTTTCGCTGGCGGGCCCGCGCGCAGCCCGCTACGGCCGGGCCGCCACGTTTCGCGGCGCTGTTGTTCCGGCCGAGCGCGGACTCAGAGTGAGGCTCAGCGGCCCCGGCGGCGGATCGCTGGGATCGGCGAAGACCAATGCGCGGGGCGCCTACGTGATCAAGGCGCGCGTACGGGCGCCGGGGCCGTACACCGCGAAGAGCACCCATGGCTCGTCTACGCCGGTGTCGCTGCGACTCGCTCCGAAGCTCGTCACGAGGCTCGTCGGCAGCGGGGCACGCGGCAGCGGCTACTTCTTCACCGCCCGACTCACGCCGGCCGCCGCGGGCACCCTCACGGTGAGGATCACCCGCGGCCGCACTCCGATCGTCGACCGCACGTTCGCCGGCCCCGTCCGGATCAAGCTCGATACCCGCCGGCTGACCCGCTACCTGATCCGCGTCGCGCTCGTCCCCGGCGCGGGTTACCTCGCGACGGCGCGGACGCTACGGGCGAACGTCGTCCTCCCACGGCTCGCGCTCGGCGCACGCACGACAGCGGTCGCGCAGCTCGGAGATCAGCTACGGCGGCTGCACTACGCCGCCCCGTACGGAGCGAGCTTCGACGGCCGCATGCTCGACGCCGTCTACGCGTTCGAGAAGGTGCAAGGCGTACCTCGCACGGGCGTCGTGGACGCACGCTTCTGGCGCGCCCTGGCGAACGCCCGAACGCCGGCGCCGCACTACACGCAGCCGGCAAGTCACCTGGAGATCAACAAGGGCCGGCAGGTGCTGTACGTCGTCCGCGGTTCGCGAGTGGCGCTGATCGTCCCGGTCTCGACGGCTGGGCTGCCCGGGAAGTTCACGCCCGTCGGGCGGTTCTCGATCTACCGCAAGGTCGTCGGTTTCGACCCCAGTCCGCTCGGGACTCTCTACGACCCGATGTACTTCACGGGTGGCTATGCGATTCATGGCAACCCGTCCGTTCCGCCGTATCCGGCGAGTCACGGCTGCGTGCGCGTACCGATGTGGGTCGCGGCGCATCTCTACGCGACGAATCCGTACGGCGAGACGGTGTACGTGTACTAGCGTCGCAGCGCTCCTGCTCGCCGGCTGCGGCGCCGCGAAGCGGCCGCTTGCGTACGAAGACCTGACCGCGAAAGTGGGCGGGCTCGAGTTCACACACCTGACCGTGGACACGCAAAGCTCCCGCGCGCAGTTGCTCGAGGTGCTCCGACGGAACAATCCCGGCGTCAAGATCACGCTGCCGCCGATCGACTACGCGAATCGCGAGACGTTCCTTGTCGCGGCGGGCCCGCGTTCCAGCACTGGCTACTCTCTGCGCGTCGTGCGCGTGTACGAACACGGAGATCACGTCCAGGTCGTCGTGCGGGAACGGGCCCCGGCGCTCGGTGACCGCGTGCGCGCGCGCGTGACCTATCCGTTCCGGCTGCTCGTGCTGCCGAGCCACAAGCCCGTCCACCTGAAATGGTTGGGACGCCCGTGACCGACGACCCGCTGATCAAGCAGTTGCGCCAGCAGATCTCCGACATGGACCGGTCGCTCGTCGACGCGTTCAACGCGCGGCTGCGACTGGTCGCGCGGCTGAAGAGCTACAAGGAATCGCGCGGGATCGATTTCGTCGACCCGGAGCGCGAAGAATGGATGCTGCAGTACCTCTCGCGGGCAAATCGCGGCCCGCTTTCGCAGGACGGCTTGAAGGAGCTCTTCGAGGAGATCCTGGATCTCACGAAGCGCGAAGTCAGGCGAGGCGAAGAGACTTAAGCTCGACCCAGGCCGGAGCCTAAGGCGGGCGAAGCCGACTTAGGCGGAGGCGAACTAATGCGAGGCGGCGACGCGAAGCATCGCCGCGCCGCACGGAACCGAACAAACGCCCGCCACCAAAGAGCGCGCGAGCCTGCTCGCGCGCGTTCCCGCGAAGCGGCGTACCTCCTGACGACGACGCTAGTCGTCGTCAGGGTCGACCGCGAACTCATCGGGCGTGACCTGCTCGAGGAACTGCTTGAACTCGGAGACCTTGGACTCGATCTCCTCCTCGGTCACTTCCTCGCCCTCGAACTCGATCCCGGACTCCTCGATCACCTCGTCGGCAGCGAAGATCGGCGCCTCCGCGCGGATCGCGAGCGCGATCGCGTCGGACGGCCGCGAGTCAACCTCGATCTCCGAGCCGTCGAGCTGCACCGTGATCTGTGCGTAGAAGGTGTTCTCGCGCAGCTCCGTGACTGTGATCCGTGTCACTTGTGCACCGAGCTGCTCGAGCATGTCGGTGACGAGGTCATGGGTCATGGGCCGCGGCGTAGTCGCGCTCTGCAGCTTCATGAGGATCGCAGCCGCCTCCGGATGACCGATCCAGATCGGCAGGAACTTGTTCCCCTCGGACGTCTTGAGGAGGACGATCGGCTGCTTGCCGACCAGATCGAAGCTCACGCCGTAGATCTGCATCTCCTGCATCGGGCGACCTTTTCTGATGGTAGCTCAGGGGTTGCGCGTGGAACGTCACCCGTCCGGGCGTTCCAAAACCTTTACCGAAGGCCATCGACCGCACAGAAGCCGGAGCCTAAGCCCAGGCGAAGCCGGCTTAGGCAGAGGCGACCTGATGCGAGGCAGCGAAGCAAAGCATCGCCGCGCCGCACAAAAGCAAACAATCGCTCAGCACCCGAGAGTGCAGCGGGCCATGCCCGCGCACGTTCACCGCGAAGCGGCGTACCCCAAGCGGTTGCGAAAGCGCAGCTTTCGCTACCGGTCCTTGAGACGCCACTCGGCGACGTCTCGAATGCTGACGATGCCGACGGCCCGTTCCCCTGAGACGACGGGAATGTGACGGAAGCCGCGTTCGATCATGGTCTCGCCCGCCTCCTCGACCGAGGCGTCCTCGGTCATGGTCACGGGGTCGGGCGTCATCCACTCTCGCACACGCGCCTCGCTCGAGTGCACACGGCCTGCGACCGCGCGCATCAGGTCACGCTCGGTGAAGATCCCGATCATCCGGCCGAAGTCGGAGACGACGACGGCGCCCACGCCGTGGCTCGTCATCTTCTCCGCGGCCTCGCCGATCGTGTCGGACGGCTCGACCGTCAAGACCTCCTTCGTCATCACCTCGCCGAGCGTGGGCATGGCGGCG
>JBKOVW010000240.1:0-5514 GCA_046724095.1 Actinomycetota bacterium
CGACGCTCCTGAGTTCGAGGCATCGCCCGGAGGCGTGCCCGTCCTCGTCGTCGACGGAAACGGCGAGGCGCACCTCATCTCGGGGGTCGACGGAGTCGCGGACGAGATCGCACGCCGGCGGGCGAAATGATGACGTGGTGGCGCTCACGCAGTACTACTCGGCGACGACGCTCGACGGCTTCATCGCCGACGAGAGCCATTCGCTCGAGTGGCTGTTCAAGCGCCGGCAGGACCGCGACGGCCCGCTGAACTACGACGCGTTCATCGCTGGCGTGGGCGCGCTCGCGATGGGCGCCACGACCTACGAGTGGATTCTCGACCACGAGCAGGAGAAGTGGCCGTACGACCTGCCGTGCTGGGTGTTCACTCACCGTGACCTCCCAGTTGCGGCGGCGGGCATCGAGCTGACGAGCGGCGACGTCGGCGAAGTCCATGCGCAGATGCGTGAGGCCGCCGGTGAGCGGAACGTGTGGATCGTCGGCGGCGGCGACCTCGCCGGCCAGTTCGCGGTGCGAGGACTGCTCGACGAGGTGATCGTTTACATCGCGCCGGTCACGCTCGGAGCGGGCGCGCCGCTGCTGCCGCGCCACGTCGAGCTCCGCCTCGATGAGCTCGGGCGAAACGGCGACTTTGCGTGCGCGCGCTACGCCGTCGTGCGCAACCGCTAGCGGACGTTCATGCGCCCGCGCGCGAACGCGTCGATCCGGCCCCACCGTCCTGGGATGTCGAGCAGCTCGAGATGGCCGATTCCCGAAGGGAGCACGGGATCGACGACGAGGTACTCGCCGGACGGGTGGAGCCCGAGCATGGTGCGCAGGAGCAGCAGCGGCGCGCCGGTCGACCACGCCTGCGGGCTGCAGGCCGTCGGGTACTGCACCGGGTACTTCGTCACCGAGCGCTCGTAGCCGCCGAACGCCTCCGGCAGGCGCCCGCCGAAGAGCTCGGCCGCGTCGAGGATGCCCGCCGCGAGCTGCGCGGCCTCCTGCTTGAACCCGTACTTGCGCAGGCCCCAGGCGATGAACGACGTGTCGAAGGGCCAGACGGTGCCGACGTGATAGCCGATCGGGTTGTAGCGCGCCTCGCCCTCGGCGAGCGTGCGCACGCCCCAGCCCGAGAAGAGCCGCCGCCCGAGCAGGTGGTGTGCCAGCGGCTTCGCCTTCGACTTGTCGACGATGCCGCTCCAGAGCAAGTGGCCGATGTTGGAGGCGAGTGCGTCGACCTGTGCGCCGTCGGCGTCGAGCGCCAGCGCGAAGTACTCGCCGTCGTCGATCCAGAAGTCGCGGTTGAAGCGCCGCTTCAGATCGGCCGCCTGATGCTCGAGCTCGTCGGCGAACGCAGCGTCCTTCCAGATCTCGCGCGCGAGCCTCGCGCCACGCATCTTCGCGTCGTATGCATAGCCCTGCAGCTCACACGTGGCGCGCGGGAAGCCCGGCAGCCTGCCGTCCCGATACGAGATCGAGTCCCACGAGTCCTTCCAGCATTGGTTCTCGAGGCCGGTCTGTTCGTTGCGGCGCTTGTAGGAGACGTAGCCGTTCTCCTGCAGGTCGGCGTACTCGTCGATCCAGCGCAGCGCCCCGCGCGCCTCGTACTCGAGGTCGCGAACGAGCTTGCGGTCTCCGGACCAGAGCTCGTACTCGTCCAGCAGGACGATGTACAGCGGCGTAGCGTCGGCCGAGCCGTAGTAGGCGGAGTGCGGCCGCTCCTCGAACGCGGTCAGCTCCCCGTAGCGCAGCTCGTGCAGGATCCGGCCGGGATCCTCGTCGCGGAAATCGTCGGTCCGCGATCCCTGCCACTCGCCGAGCGCGCGCAGCGTCGTCGCGGCGAGCTCGGGGACGAACGGCAGCGCCTGCAGGCTCGTGAGGATGCTGTCGCGCCCGAACATCGTCATGAACCAGGGCAGGCCGGCGGCAGGCAGGCTGCGTCCGCGGGCGATCGCCGGCGAGAACCGCAGCGCCGCGAGATCCACGAGGCTGCGCCGGTAGATCTGCTTGAGCGGCTCCCAGTCGCACTCGAGCCTGGGTGCGTCGGTGAGCCAGCGCTCGAGGTCGCGCGCCTTCGAGGTCCGCCCTCTTCTCGGCGCGGCCGTACCGAGGCCGCCGACGAGCACGCGGAGCTCCGTCGTCCACTCCCCATGCGGCTCGATGTGGACGTCGAAGCTGAGGCCGTCCGCATCGAAGTCCGCCGGCGCGCTCGAGGAGATCGTCGTCCACCGCGCAAACGTCTCGCGCTCGTACGCGAGCACGAGATCGCCGTCGTCGATCCGCGTCGAGTACTCGCCCTTCTTCGTAAGCGCGTCCTTGACCTCGAACAGATCGGCGAAGTCGGACGCCGCGTCGAGCCGTACGCGGAGGTCGACAGGATCCTCGTCGTGGTTCAGGATCGTCAGCTCCTCGTCGAAGCCGTCCCCGACGGCGCGCCGCCTGATCACCGACAGCTTCGAGTCGACGTAGACGGTTCCCGTGCCTGGGACGAGGAAGAAGCGCGTCTCGAAGTAGTTGAGGTCGTCGACGGACAGCATGTTCAGCTGCTGGCCGTCGACGGTCAGGATCCATTTCGAGAGAAACCGGGTGTCGTACGCGAAGAGACCGGTCGGATCAGTGAGTGACGCTGCAATGTCCCCGCGGCTGTCGCTGACCACGAACGTGTTGCCGTCGAGGATCTGGACGAGCTCGTCGCTCACGACGGTGCCGTAAACAGCCGCTGGAACACGAGCAGTAGGTTCCAATCGCCCTCGACCGATGCGGCTCCCCGCAGGACGGCGGTGAAAGGGTTCGCCTCCCCCGTGACGACCCGCTCGAGTAGCTGCTTGCCGATGCGGACGGTCGAGTCGGCGGCCTGGTTCCGCTTCGAGACCTTGACGGTGCCGTCGTCGATCGCGACGAACCACCGCTCGCTGCGGCCGCCGTCGTCGACGTCGATACGCACCACCCCGGACTTGTGGGCCAGCGCGGGCTGGTAGTCGCGCTCTCGCAGTCCGTCGAAGAACGCAGCCGTTGCGTCGGTCACGCAACCAGGCTGCCGCGGCCCGAGGTGACCGGCCGTCACCCGCGCCGAGTGGTCTCACCCACCGGGGGTGAGCGTCGCTCACGCCCGGCGCTGTTCTACTCAGCCGGCGCGATGTGCCGCTGGCTCGCCTACTCGGGGTCTCCGATCCGGCTCGAAGAGCTGCTCGTGAAGCGCGACCGGTCGCTGATCGACCAGAGCCTCCACTCCCGCCTGGGCGCCACCACCACGAACGGCGACGGGTTCGGCGTCGGCTGGTACGAGGACGGCGAGCCGCCGCGCGTCTATCGCAGCACGCATCCCGCGTGGAACGACCGCAACCTGCGCGAGCTCGCCGCCGGCATCTCCTCGCCGCTCTTCTTCGCGCACATCCGAGCGTCGACCGGCTCGGCGATTCAGGAGACGAACGTGCATCCCTTCCGTCACGGCCGCTGGTTGTGGATGCACAACGGCTTGATCCGCGAGTACCCGCGCGTGCGGCGCGACCTGCAGCTGCGTGTCGCCAACGAGCTGTTCACGTCGATCGAGGGAACGACCGACTCGGAGACGATGTTCTACCTCGCGCTGACGTTCGGGCTCGAGGACGACCCGGTCGGGGCGGTGGAGCAGACCGTCGGCTTCATCGAGGAAACCGGGCAGAAGCACGACGTCGAGCACCCCATCCAGATGACGGTTGCGACGACGAACGGCGAGAGCATCTGGGCGTTCCGCTACTCGAGCGAGCACGATTCGCGCTCCCTCTACTTCAGCACGCGCATGGACTCGCTGAAGGCGCTCTATCCCGAGCTCGTCGAGCTCGCGCAGCTCTCGGACGAGACGCGGGTGGTCGTGTCGGAGCCGCTCGGCGACCTTCCGGGCGCCTGGCACGAGGTGCCGGAGTCGCACGTCGGGATCGTGCGGCCCGGCGAAGACGCGCTGCAGGCGTTTTCGCCGCGCTCCTAGGGCGCCGCGAGCGCGGTCAGGCCCTCCCCCCTACGGGGTGAGGGTGCCTCACCCCGGGCAGTCGCAGACTCGCCGCGTGGAGATCGGCGATCCGCAGCGGACCTACACGATCGAGCCGCTCGAGGATCCGGTGCCGCGCGAGCCCGCGCAGCCGCCCCCCGACGAGCCCCCGGCCGAAGCTCCGCGCGAGCCCGAGGAGGTGCCGGCACGCTAGCGGCGGCCGCGCCCGACTTCATCGAGCCCGTGGTCGGCTGGCGGGCATGGGCCGTCGTGCAGGACCGGACGAGGCTCCGGCTGCGCAGTGTCGTCTTCGACACGATCTGGCCGACCGACGCGGCCCTCGCCGCCGGCTGCAACCGCGTCTGGACGCGCCTCCGCGGCCGGCTGCCGTGGCGCAGCGACGCTGCGCACGACGTCCCGGTGTGGCGTTGCAGCTGCGGCATCTACGCCGCGCACGACCCGGAGCTCGCCGCCGAGTATCTCTATCTGTACAGCGACGTTCATCAGCCCCGCGTCATCTATCGCGCCATCGGCCTGGTCGCGATGTGGGGGTCGGTCGTCGAGGGGGAGAGCGGCTGGCGCGCGTCGCACGCGTACCCGAAGCGGCTGTTCCTGCCGCGCTCGCAACGACGGTCGGACGTCGAGGCTATCTGTGCGGGGCTGGCGGACTACGGCGTCCCGATCGACATCATCGAGGACGACGAGACGCCGGTTGCACGCGCCGTGCGACGCGTCCGGCGCGACCGCCGGCGTCGCCGCCGCGCGGCAGCGGCGCAAAGCGGATGACGGCAGCCACATGAGGTTCTCGAGGCTCTGGCGTCACGCGCCGGAAAGCGAAGACCCGGTCACGGCGGCGATTGCAGCCGCGCCTGCGGCTCAGGACGACGGCGCCGTCCGACCGGTCGTCCAGCTCGACGCCGAGCAGCTGAGGCAGATGTCGGCAGTCTTCGCCTCGCCGCGCTGGTTGCGCGATCTCGGCGTGGCGTCCTGGCTGCTCGTCGGCGTCGCGGCCCTGCTCGTCGGCCTGACGTGGGTGCTAGGAATGACCTCGACGATCGTCGTCCCGGTGCTTGTCGGTCTCGTCATTTCGACGGTGGCCAGCCCTGCCGTTTCGTGGATGCACCGACACCGCGTTCCGAGGGCGCTCGGAGCGCTCGTCGTGCTTCTGTTCGTGATCGCGGTCGCAATCGTGATCGTCCTCCTCGTCGTCGGCGGCGTCCGAGCGCAGTCAGACACGATCGCCGCCGAGGCAAGCGCGGCGGCCGACAAGTTCCGGCAGTGGCTCGAGGATCTCGGCATGAACCCTTCCGGCGCGTCGACGGCTTCCAACAATCTCCAGTCGTCGGTGTCCGACATCATCCACGTCTTCACCAGAGGCCTGGCCGTCGGGATCAGCGGCCTGACGTCACTGGGCTTCTTCATCGCGTTCAGCGCGTTCAGCACGTTCATGCTGCTGAAGGACGGCCCCGCGCTGCGCAGCTGGCTGAACGGCCACCTCGCCGTTCCGCTCGTCGTCGCGGACACGATCACGGGACGCGTGATCCGGTCGGTGCGCCAGTACTTTCTCGG
>JBKOVW010000319.1:0-3756 GCA_046724095.1 Actinomycetota bacterium
CGCGGAAGCCGGCGGCGACGCCGCGCGCGAGGTGCTCGACCTGCTGCAGGGCGCTGCGGCGACGGCGTAGCGCGACGCCGAAGCTCTTCACCCTTTCGAGGCAAAGGGCAAGGCCGTCGCGGCCGATGCATCTCCTCGGCGTACCCCTCTGAGAACCCCGAAGGAGAGAACTCAGCATGAAGCAGGTCATCGCACTCGTGGCACTGTTGGCGATGGGGGTCGTCGCGTCGTTCGCGCTCGCGGCGCCGCCTCCCGGCAAGGGCCACAACACGACCTCGACCTCGACCTCGACGTCGCCTGGGAAATCCGGCGACCACGGCAACAAGGCGAAGTGCCGGCCGATGAACCTGAAGGGCACGGTTGCAGGCGGCACGATCGCGTTGACAGTGACGAAGGCAGCCGGCCCGAAGGGCAAGGCTCTCGTCGGGACGACGGCAAACCTGACGGTCAAGGGCAACGTCAGCGTCCAGGCGTGGGACTGCTCGGCCGCGGGCTCGTCGGCCGCGCCACAGCTGACGCTCCGCCAGCTCCACGTCGCCGGCTCGCCTCAGGCGCCGACAACGACGACGACCCCGTAAGCCCCTCGACGGCTGACGCCTGCAGACATGTCCAGGGCCAGGCCCTGGACATGTCTCGCGGCGCGAGTTAGATGCTCTGAGGCTCCGGCGTGCCGCCCGGCTGCTCGCCGGCGCGGAGACGCGTGATCAGGTCGGAGACGTCCGCGAGCTCCTGCTCGAGGTCGCGCTGGTAGCTCTCCAGCCGCTCGAGGACGTTCTCCCGGTCGTACCAACGGCGGCCGAGGCCGCGGTGGAATCGTCTGCGTCCGTGGTGCATGGTCACCTCCCTTCCAAGCGATCGAGAAACGTGTCGATGCGGTCGCGTGACCGCCGAAGCGCGGCGGCCCACTCGTCGAGCAGGCGCCGGCCGGCGGTCGTCAGCTCGTAGGTGCGCTTCGCGGGGCCGGGCTCACCGGCCTCCCAGCGCGACGTGACGAGACCGTCCTCCTCGAGCGAGCGGAGGACGCGGTAAAGGTTGCCCATGTCGACGCGCGCCTCGCCCGTGAGGGCGGGCAGCGCCTCGAGCAGCTCGTAGCCGTGCGCCGGGCGCTCGCGCAGCAACAGGAGGAGCGCCGGCTCGCTGAAGCGCTCGACCCGCGCGCGCACGCCCCAGTGCCCGGGCCTCACCATCCGGCGGCAGCGCGCTCCTCGCCCGCCTCGTGGCCTCACGCCCGAACTACATGTAAAACACACATGAGAAAGACCCTAGCAACTGCGCAGCGCGCCGTGTGGGCTAGGGTCCGCGTATGCCACGCCAGCTGGCGCGTCACCCGACGAAGCACGTCTGCGCGGTCTGCGATCGCACCCTCCTCACCGGCGAGCGCGCGGTGCGGTTCGCGCCGAACGGCGGTGACTTCGTCGACGTCTGCCCGCTCTGTGCCGAGATCGCGCTCGAGCACGGCTGGATCAAGGAGGGCAGCCCGACGACGCCCACCGTCCCGAACCAGCGGCGCCGCCGCCGGCGTGGGTTTGCGTCGCTGTTCGATCCGCGTCGGCAGCCGCCCGACGAGCCGGTCGTCGCCGAGCCGATCCTCCGACGGCTCTCGGTGCGCGAGCAGCAGATGGTCGAGGCGGCGGACATCTTCAACGGGAGCGACTACCGCCGCACCGTCGGCGGCATCGCGAAGAGCCTCGGCCAGCCGCGCGCGAGCATCGTCCCGCTCTCCGGCGTCAGCGGCGAGCTGATCGTCACGGTCGCCTGGGACATCTCCTGGTACCAGTACCGGGTCACGCCCGACGCCGCGCAGCCCGTTCGCCTCGCCGAGCGCGGCCACGAGCTCGCCGACCTCGATGCGACACATCAGCGCTGGAACGCGAAGATCGAGGACGACGGCCGGCTCGTTCCCGACATCGAGCGGTTGTAGCCGCTAGCGCGCGCGGCGCGCCCTCTTACAATCAGAAGCGTGATCTATTGCGTGATCCCGCCGGAGCTCGCCGACGAGCTGTACGACAAGATGGTCGACTACTACAAGGACAACCCGAACGTCACGGTGATCATCGACCGGCGCGGCGGCCCTGACCGGCGGAACCGCAAGGGCGGCGGGGGAGACGGAGCCCGCGAGCAGCGCACGATCCGCGACCGGCGGCGCCCGCGGGTCCCGGGCACCTTTCCCGAGACGGACGCACCAGCCGACTGAGGCGCGACGCGGCGGCGCCGCACAGAGGCCGGGCGGGCTTTGCCCGCGCGCACCGCGTCGGTGGGCCTCAACTAGACTCGTTGCCCGTGGCGCTCACGGGGACGAAGAGCTTCCAGAACTACGTCGGCGGCGAGTGGGTCGACTCGGCGTCCGGCGAGACGTTCGAGAGCACGAGCCCGGCGACGGGCGACTCGATCGGGATCTTCCCGAAGTCGAACGCCGAGGACGTCGACCGCGCGGTCGAAGCGGCGAAGGCCGCCTTCGAGGAATGGCGGCTCATGCCGGCGCCGAAGCGCGGCGAGATCCTCTACCGCTTCGCGAACCTCCTGATCGACGAGAAGGACGACCTCACCGACCTGATGTCGCGCGAGATGGGGAAGGTCAAGGCCGAAGCCGGCGGCGACGTGCAGGAGGCCATCGACATGAGCCTCTACATGGCGGGCGAGGGCCGGCGCATGTTCGGGCAGACCACTCCGTCCGAGCTGCGCGACAAGTTCAACATGAGCGTGCGCCAGCCGATCGGCGTCGTCGGCGTGATCACGCCGTGGAACTTCCCGATCGCGATCCCGTCGTGGAAGATCGCGCCGGCGCTCGTCTGCGGGAACACCGTCGTCTTCAAGCCGGCGACCGACACGCCCGCGCTCGGCGAGCGCTTCGTCGAGCTGTTCGCGGAGGCCGGTTTGCCGACCGGGGTGCTGAACATCGTGCACGGCGGCGGCGGTGCGGTCGGGGACCGGCTCGTCAAGCATCCCGATGTGCGCGTGATCACGCTGACCGGCTCGCGCGAGACCGGCGTCGAGGTGATGCGCAATGCGGCGGACGGGCTCAAGCACGTCCACCTCGAGCTCGGCGGCAAGAATGCGATCATCGTCCTCGACGACGCGGACCTCGAGCTCGCCGTCGAAGGGATCGTGTGGTCCGCATTCGGCACGTCCGGCCAGCGGTGCACCGCTGCCTCGCGCGTGATCGTGCAGGACGGCGTGTACGAGCAGCTGCAGTCCAAGCTCGTCGCCGTCGCGGAGAAGATGCGCCTCGGCCCGGGCTGGGAGGACGACACCGACGTCGGCCCGGTGATCAACAAGCGCGCGCTCGAGAAGATCCACTCCTACACGGGGATCGGCAAGGACGAGGGCGCGAAGCTGCTGACCGGCGGCGAGGTCGCGACGGACAACGGGCTCGACAAGGGCTTCTTCTACCGGCCGACGATCTTCGGTGACGTCGATCCGCAGATGCGCGTCGCGCAGGAGGAGATCTTCGGCCCGACGACGGCGCTCATCCGCGTGAAGGATGTCGACGAGGCGATCCGCGTCTCGAACGGGATCAAGTACGGCCTGTCGTCGTCGATCTTCACGCGCGACGTGAACAAGGCGTTCCGCGCGATGCGCGACCTCGAAGCGGGGATCACGTACATCAACGCCGGGACGATCGGCGCCGAGGTGCACCTGCCGTTCGGCGGCACGAAGGACACCGGCAACGGCCACCGCGAGGCCGGTCAGGCGGCGCTCGACGTCTTCACCGAGTGGAAGTCCATCTACGTCGACTACAGCGGCAAGCTGCAGAAG
>JBKOVW010000262.1:0-9005 GCA_046724095.1 Actinomycetota bacterium
CGGCGCTCGCGGTCTGAAGATGCTCGCGTACCGCATCAGCGCAAAGCCGCCACACGTTGAGCTGCGTGAGGTCGATGAGCCCGTCCCGTCGCCAAACGAGACGCTTGTTCGCGTCCGCGCGTTCTCGCTGAACCGCGGGGAAGTGGTCGACCTCGCCCGCGGCAACGACGGAGAAGCAGTCGGCTGGGACGTCGCCGGAGTGGCATCGACAGGAGAGCGCGTCGTCGGCGTCGTCCGGCGCGGTGCGTGGGCCGAGCTCGTCGCCGTGCCGACGTCCCAGCTAGCCGTGATTCCCGATGGCGTGCCCGACGTCGACGCGGCGACGCTCCCGACCGCCGGCCTGACGGCGTTGCGCTCGCTCGAGCTCGGCGGCTTTCTCCTCGGCAAGCGCGTTCTCGTCAGCGGCGCGACCGGCGGCGTCGGCCGCTACGCCGTACAGCTCGCGGAGCTCGCCGGCGCTTCGGTCACCGGCGTCCGAGTCGCCGACGGGCTCGCCGAAGACTTCGACCTCGTCGTCGACGCGGTCGGCGGAGCGACGTTCGCCGCGGCGATCGAGCATGTCGCGCCGGGCGGCCTGGTCGTGAATCTCGCAACGGGCAGCCCCGACGAGATCGTCTCGTTTCGCGCGACGCGGTTCGATCGGTCGCCCGGCGCGAGGATCTACACGCTGAATCTCCTGGACGAGCTGCCGCGCATGGACGCGGCCGACGGCCTCGCGCGTCTCGTGAGCCTGCTGGCAGACGGAAGGCTCACGGCCGCGATCGCGCTCGAGGCGCCGTGGCAGGAGCTCCCCCGTGCAATCGAGGCGTTGCTGGCTCGCACCATCTCCGGCAAGGCAGTCCTACGGATCGGGTGAGGCACGACGCCTCTGTCGCGTAAGACGCTGGCCCCGACCCGCGACTGCGTCACCGAAGAAGGAGAGCGAACATGCCGGACGGCGAGAAGCCGAACATCCTTGTCATCTGGGGCGACGACATCGGCATCACGAACCTCAGCTGCTACAGCGACGGGCTCATGGGCTACCGGACCACGAACATCGACCGGATCGCGGACGAGGGGATGCGGTTCACGGACTCGTACGGTGAGCAGAGCTGCACCGCGGGCCGCTCGTCGTTCATCACCGGGCAGAGCGTCTTCCGGACCGGGCTCAGCAAGGTCGGCATCCCCGCTGCGCCGATCGGGCTGCAAGCGGAGGATCCGACGATTGCCCAGCTGCTGAAGCCGTTGGGCTACGCGACGGGGCAGTTCGGCAAGAACCACCTCGGCGACCGGAACGAGTTCCTCCCGACCGTGCACGGGTTCGACGAGTTCTTCGGCAACCTCTACCACCTGAACGCGGAGGAGGATCCGGAGACCCCGAACTACCCGCCGCCCGAGGACCTCCCGCACTTCCGCGAGCGGTTCGGCCCGCGCGGCGTCCTCCACTGCTGGGCCACCGACGAAGACGACGCAACGGAGCAACCGCGATGGGGGCGCGTCGGCAAGCAGAGGATCGAGGACACCGGCGCGCTGACGCGGAAGCGCATGGAGACCATCGACGACGAGATCCTCGAGCACGCGGTCGACTTCATCGACCGGAAAACAGGCGAAGGGACTCCCTGGTTCATGTGGTTCAACACGACGCACATGCACCTGCGCACGCACCCGAAGCCCGAGAGCGTCGGCCAGGCGGGGCGCTGGCAATCGCCCTATCACGACACGATGATCGACCACGACAACGTCGTCGGCTCGCTGTTGGACAAGCTGGACGAGCTCGGCATCGCCGGCAACACGATCGTCGTGTACTCGACCGACAACGGGCCGCACATGAACACGTGGCCCGACGGCGGCATGACGCCGTTCCGCAGCGAGAAGAACACGAACTGGGAGGGCGCGTTCCGGGTGCCGGAGATGGTGCGCTGGCCCGGCAAGATCCCCGCCGGCGCCGTCTCGAACGAGATCATCCAGCACCACGACTGGCTGCCGACGTTCCTGGCGGCCGCCGGGGAGCCCGACATCGTGGAGAAGCTGAAGGGCGGTCACACGATCGGCGAGGTGACCTACAAGGTCCACATCGACGGCTACAACCTCCTGCCGTATCTGACCGGCGAGGTCGACAAAAGCCCGCGCCAGGGCTTCATCTACTTCTCGGACGACGGCGACGTGCTGGGAATTCGCGTCGACAACTGGAAGATCGTGTTCATGGAGCAGCGCTTGCAGGGGACGCTGCAGCTCTGGGCCGAGCCCTTCGTCGCTCTGCGGCTCCCGAAGCTGTTCAATCTCCGCACCGATCCGTTCGAACGCGCGGACGTCACGTCGAACACGTACTGGGACTGGGTCGTCGACAACGGCATCATCGTGCTGACGGCGTCGTTCGTGGTTGGTCAGTTCCTCGAGACGTTCAAGGAGTTCCCGCCGCGACAGCACGCGGCGACGTTCACGATCGACCAGGCGGTCGCCAAGCTCGAGGCAAGTCTCACCGCCGGGCAGTAGGCGTGGAGATGATTCGCATTCCAGGCGCGACGTTCCAGATGGGATCCGACGCGCACTACGTCGAAGAGGCGCCCGCGCGTCGCGTCGCGGTCGACGACCTCTGGATCGACCCGCACCCGGTGACGAACGAGCAGTTCGCCGAGTTCGTGGACGCGACCGGCTACGTCACGGTTGCCGAGCGTCCACTCGACCCGGCCGACTTCCCGGGCGCGCCGCCGGAGAACCTCGTCCCTGGGTCGCTTGTCTTCACGATGACCGCCGGGCCGGTCGACCTGCGGCATCTGAGCCAGTGGTGGACATGGACGCCCGGCGCCTGCTGGCGCCACCCGGAAGGTCCTGCGAGCACCGTCGAAGGCCGCGAGACCGAGCCGGTCGTCCACGTCGCGTACGAGGACGTCGAGGCGTACACGAAGTGGGCAGGCAAATCGCTGCCGACGGAGGCCGAGTGGGAACACGCCGCGCGCGGCGGCCTCGACGACGCGACGTATGTGTGGGGTGAGGAGCCCGAGCCGTCAGGCGAACGGCTTGCCAACTACTGGCACGGCGACTTTCCGTGGCGGCCGGAAGACGGCTACGGCCGGCGCTCACCGGTGGGCTCGTACCCGCCGAACGGCTACGGCCTGTACGACATGGCTGGAAATGTCTGGGAATGGACCCGGGATTGGTATACGGAACGCCCTGTCGAGAGCGACGAACCGCCGTGCTGCGTGCCGCACAACCCGCGCGGCGGCAGCCTCGACGCAAGCTACGACTCCACCCAGCCCCAGTTCCGGATCCCGCGCAAGGTGATCAAGGGTGGCTCATATCTCTGCGCCGACACGTACTGCCTCCGCTACCGGCCGGCAGCCCGCCGGCCGCAGATGGTCGACAGCGGGATGAGCCATATCGGCTTTCGTTGCAGCCTGGCTGCCGAAGCGGCCTAGCCCGGCCGGCTCATCCGGTCGATGCAGACCGTGCAGGCGAGGATGAGCGCGTCGTCCTGGCCGGGCGCGACCTCGATGCCGTAGCTGTCGCGAATCCGGAACCAGCGCTTCGAAACCTCGGCGACCTTGTCGCCGTCGCACTTGAACTCGTACTCGTGGTCGACGATGTTCCCCTTCGCCTCGAGGTCGGGACCGCCCTCGACCTCGATCGAGTAGCGCTCTCGTAGCGGAGTGATCAGCGCCTTCTTGATCGTCGCGACCGTCTCGCCGTTCCGTTCGACCTGCATCCTGTCGCGGATGCTGAGCTTCTTCTCCTGGATCGTGAAGAGCTCCTCGCCGGATGGGTTTTCGAGGACGAACGTGGCGCGTATGCGGAACGCCTTGCCGTTGACCTTGAACGCCTTCTCGCCGGAGTCGTTCTCGATCCAGAAGTCGTCGCCGATCGCAAACAGCTTCTCGCGCATCGTGTAGCGCGTCCCGTTCAGGCCACGGTTTCGTAGCAGTCCCATGCGCTAAATGCTCAGGGCCGGGCGATCGCGGTCAGGAGAAACGCGAAGAAGATCGCGACCCAGACGATGAGCGCGCCCAGCCCCCACACCCAGTTCTTCGACAGCACCCGATCACATTCGCACGTGGCGACGGCCGCTTCATCACCTGACTCGGATGACTAGCAGGGAAACCCGGCGTGTCACAGAAAGCGCGCATGTGGAGGACGCGACACGCCGGACGCGCCTCGCGAGCGAGCGCACCTATCTCGCGTGGTGGCGCACAGGGCTGACGACGCTCGCCGTCAGCCTTGCGGCAGGCAAGCTCGTGCCGGAGCTTTCGTCCGGTGCCGCCTGGCCGTTCGAGGCGCTCGGCGTCGCATTCGCGCTCGTCGGCCTGGCGTTCATCGTCTACGCGTACCTGCGCCAGAAGCGCGTGGACGAAGCCCTCGCCCGGGGCGAGTTCGCACCGTTCGACCTCCGCGTGGGGCTCGCGTTCGCCGTCGTCGGCTCGCTGCTCGCCGTCGCGACGATCGTCCTGATCTTCGTGGAGTCGAACTAGGTGGCGCGCGCCAGGTGGTCGACGGCGACCGCAAGCCACGCGTGGACGTCGTGGGCGATCTTCACCAGGATCGGCGCGAGCACGAGCACCGCTGCTGGGTCGTGAAGACGCCGTCTATCGAGGTGCGGAAGACCGCATCTGCCCGCCACCTTTCGCAGGCGGCTGCTCGCCGGTCAGGATCGCCCAGGCCCTGGTCGCCGCCTTGCGGGCGGCGAGTGCGGTGAGGATGCTGAGCGCACCGTAGAGCGCGCGCCACTGGCGTTCCTTCTTGCGGCGTTCCTTCGGATCGGTTGTCGCCGAGTCGACCAGGCTCTTCAGATCGGTCGCGAGCGACCTGAGATCTTCGGCGATTGCATCGCGTCGGTCGGTCATAGCGCTTTCAGCCGTGCGAGGCTGGCTTCTGGCCAGAGCTTCTCCGTGTCGTAGTAGACATTAAACGCGGGCACCGACTCGGGCAGCGTCACCCACGGCAGCTTCGAGCGCGTGAAGATGTGCACGTCCGGTGCGACCGAGGACGGATCGTCCAGCGTGCCGGCGCGGACGAAACGAACGCGCGGGGTCGTGTACTGGCTGTAGACCGCGGTCTGGCACGTGGGGCAGCGCCAGATCTTCTGCTTCTTGCCACCGCTTCGCGGAACGGCGATGGGCTCCGGCTCGCCCGCGAGGAGCTCGACGCGGTCCGTCTCGATCAGGATGTTGATGACGAAGGCGCTGCCGGTCTGGCGCTGGCAGTTCAGGCAGTGGCAGCAGTGGACGAAGAGCGGCTCGGACGCGAGCCGGTACCGGACCGCGCCGCAGGCACATCCACCTTCGCGCTCGGCGCTCATGGCCACGTACCCTACGCCGCCTGATCACTGTCCACACACTGACCGACGGCGGACAGACGTCCCTCGACATCGCGCGCATGGTCGCCGACTTCGTCGCGCCCGCGAAGGTGACGCTCGAGCTCGCGCTCTACGACCTGCGCCTCCACGACGAGACGGCCGACGTCGTGCGCGGCGCGCTGGTGGGAGCACACGAGCGCGGCGTCAACGTCCGGCTCGTCTACAACCTCGACCGCGACGTACAGCGGCCGCCGATACCCCCACCGCCGAAGACGGAGCCGAGCCTGATCGAGTCGCTCCCGTTCGAGACTGCCGCAGTCCCCGGCTGGCCGGATTTGATGCACCACAAGTACATCGTCCGTGACCGCCAAGCTGTCTGGACCGGATCGACGAACTGGACCGACGACTCGTGGACGCGCGAGGAGAACGTGATCGTGATCGTCGAGTCCATCGGCGTTGCGATCCGCTTCCAGGAGGACTTCTCCCAGCTCTGGAAGAAGCGCGACGTGCAGGCGTCGGGCAGGGTGCCCACGGATCCGATCCGGGTCGGCGACGCTCAGGTGCGCACGTGGTTCTCACCGAAACGCGGCGAGAAGCTCGCGCACGAGATCGGGCACAGGATCGGCGTTGCGCGGCGACGCGTCCGCATCGCCTCTCCGATCATCACTTCCGGGCCGATCCTCGGCACGCTCGCGGAGGTCGCTGCGGACAAGAAAGTCGACCTGGCCGGCGTCGTCGATGCGACGCAGATCGACGAGGTCTTCGACCAGTGGCGCATGAACGGCAACAACACCTGGAAGACGCCGTCGCTGATGTTCGTGCTCCGCAATGCGCCGTTCACGGGAAAACGCTCGACGCCCTATGCGCCGGGCGCCGTGCACGACTACATGCACGCGAAGGTGTGCGTATGCGACGACACGGTGTTCATCGGCAGCTTCAACCTGTCGCACTCCGGCGAGGAGAACGCCGAGAACGTGCTCGAGATCGAGGACGCGTCGCTGGCCGAGCGGATGGCCGCGTACGTCGACGCGATCCGCGCGAAGTACCCGCCGCTAGCGCTGGACGAGCTCGCGCGGGTTCGGTAGAGGGGTAAGAACCGGCTCGACCGTCGCGCGCAGGTGCTCGTAGTCGGGCGGCAGCGAGAGCTTCTCGCCGAGGTGCTCGAGCGGCTCGTCGACGGTGAAGCCGGGGCCGATCGTCGCGATCTCGAACAGAACGCCGCTCGGCTCGCGGAAGTAGATCGACTTGAAGTAGAAGCGGTCGATGACGGGCGTCGGGTGCGCCCCGCTCTCGGCGACGCGCTTCTGCCACGCCTCGTGCTCCTCCGGCGGAGACGCCCAGGCCACGTGGTGGACGGTGCCGGCGCCGGGCACGCCCAGCTCCTGCGGCGCGTCGTCGTATGCGTACCAAGAGCCGCGCTTGTCGCCGCGGACCTCCCAGACCGAGTCGCCGTGCGGGTCGAACGACAGCACCTGCTCGAGGAAGGCGCGGCTCGGGCCTGGAGCGGCGTACGCGCGGACGCCGTCGAAGCCCTGCAGCGCGAGCTCGCGCGGGATCTCGGGGTGGTCGGCGATCAGAGGCTCGTCGGTCGTCTCGACGACCGAGAGCTCGAGGTCGAGGCCCTCGGGATCGCTGAAGCGCAGGGTGCCTTCGCTGCGGTCGATGTCGACGCCCTCGCCAGTGAGCCGGTCGTTCCAGAACTCGATCGCGTCCTCGGAGGCGACGCGGAAGACGATGCGGTGCACCATCCCGCGGCCGGCCCGGCCCGGGCGTGCGTGCGGATACTCGAAGAACGTCAGGTCGCTGCCGGCGCTGCCCTTCTCGTCGGCGTAGAAGAGATGGTAGACCGTCGGGTCGTCCTGGTTGACCGACTTCTTGACGAGCCGCAGGCCCAGGACGCGGACGTAGAAGTCGACGTTGCCCGGTGCGTCGCCGGTGATGCAGGTGATGTGGTGGATCCCCTCGAAGCGCACCGGCGCACGGTAACAATCGCCCCATGAGCCTCGTCGCGCGCACGCGTCCCGCGGCAGGGGAGCCGGAGGGCGCCCTCGTCCTCTTTCACGGGCGAGGCGCGGACGAGGACGACCTCTTCCCGTTGCTCGACGCGCTCGATCCGGAGCGACGGCTCCTGGGCGCAACGCCCCGCGGGCCGTTGTCGCTACCCCCGGGCGGTGCGCACTGGTACGTGCTCGGAGGCATCGGGACGCCTGAGATGCGGAGCTTTCAGGCGAGTTACTCGGCGGCGTCGAAGTGGCTCGACGAGCTCGTCTCGGAGCTCGGGTTCGGCTTCGACAAGGTCGTGCTCGGCGGGTTCTCGCAGGGCGGCGCGATGACGTACGCGCTCGGGCTCGGGGCAGGCCGCCCGCGTCCGGCGGGCCTGATCGCCCTCAGCTCCTTCGTCCCCACGGTCGAAGGGCTCGAGCTGGATCTCTCGCCGCCGCTGCCGTCGGTTGCGATCGGCCACGGGACGCTCGACAACGTGATCGGCGTCGAGTGGGGCCGCCGGGCACGAGCGCTGCTCGAGGACGCCGGCGCCGACGTGCTGTACCGCGAGACCCCGATGTTCCATCAGGTAGACCCGGAGTTCATCCGGACGATCGCGGAGTGGCTTCCGATCTGATCAGGCGCCGGCTGCGGGCGGGATCAGGCCGTGCGCAGCGCATCGGGCGCCGCCGTCTCTACGAGATCGGAGACCGCCCGCGCCAGGGCTCGATCAGACGTGACGAAGAAGTCCGCCTGCAGCTGGGTCAAAGCAACGAACTCGGCGTCGTACGTGTTCTCCCACTCCAGCTGACCAGCGACCCACCACGCCGTCCGCTGGAGCACCTTGTCGCCGAGAAAGCGGACCTTCAGCGAGTTGATGCGCGTCACCCGCTCCAAACCCTCGGCGGGCGGGATCTCGCCCCGGCGGGCCGCCTCGTACAGCGCCGACAGCGCCTGTGAACGTACGAGCGTCGGCGCCACGAGCTTGTGCTCCGGAGCGACCTCGATCTCGCCGGCCGCAATCCGAAGCAGCGTGTCGCAATCGACCACGAACCGGGTCACGCCGCAGACGCTACCTGCGCCACAGCTGACGTCACTCCACGAGCGCCAGGAACCGCCTCGTCCGCTCGTGCGACGGCGCGGAGAAGAACTGCTCCGGCGGCGCCTCCTCGATGACGCGTCCTTCGTCCATCATCAGGATCGAGCTCGCGACGTGATGGGCGAAGCGCAGCTCGTGCGAGACGACGACCATCGTCATCCCGTCGCGCGCCAGCCCCTCCATCACGTCGAGCACCTCGCGCACGAGCTCGACGTCCAGGGCCGACGTCGGCTCGTCGAAGAGCATCGCCTTCGGCCGCATCACGAGCGCGCGGGCGATCGCGACCCGCTGCTGCTGACCGCCGGACAGCTCCTCGGGGTACGAGTCGGCCTTGTCGGCGAGGCCGACACGCGAGAGGAACTCGACGGCCCGCTCGCGCGCTTCCTTCTTCGGCAGCCGCCGCACGTCGCGCAAGCCGACCATGACGTTGCCGAGCGCGGTCATGTTCTGGAACAGGTTGAACCGCTGGAACACCATGCCGATCTCCGAGCGATGCGCTGCGAGCTCGCGTTCGCGCAGGCCGCTCAGCACCTCGCCCTCCAGCGCCACGGCTCCGCCGTCGATCGGCTCGAGGAGCGCCAGGCAGCGCAGCAGCGTCGACTTCCCGGAGCCCGATGGCCCGATGATCACCTTCACCTCGCCGCGCGCGACCTCGAG